>JASHYD010000889.1 GCA_030043175.1 Xanthobacteraceae bacterium
GTGGAATGCGGACGGCGACACGCGTTGCCGCCGGCACGCTGGCTCTGGCGCTCGCGCTGCCGCTTGGTGCGGCACGGGCGCAACAGCAAACCTACGTGATGAAGATTTCGACGCCGACAATTCACGACATCCCCGACAAATGGTCAGAAAACTTCGGGGCGGCCGTGGAAAAGGATTCGGGCGGCCGCATCAAAGCGCAGCTCTACCCCGCAAGCCAGCTCGGCTCGATCCCACGGATGATCGAGGACACACAGCTCGGCTCGATCCAGATTTTTACTGCTCCTCCGGAATTCTTCGTGGGAGTTGATCAGCGCTTCGAGCTGTTGAGCGCCGCCGGACTAGCCGAGAACGAGCAGCACGCTATCAAGATTATTTCCGATCCGGAATTCTCCAAAGCCTTTCTCTCCGTCGGGGCCAACAAAGGGTTGATCGGTATTAGCCTGTTCATCGGTGGACCGGCGGCGTTCGCGACGCGAGTACCATTCCGAACACTCGCCTTTCTCAAGGGCAGGAAAATCAGAGTATTCGCGTCTCCATTTCAGATTGATCAGATTGCAAGGCTCGGTGGCACCGGCGTGCCCATGTCGCTCGGCGATGTCCTACCGGCGCTACAGCAGGGAACAATCGACGGCGCGCTTGGTGGGCTGCAGGTCTTCGCTCCGTTCAGATATTGGGGCACCGCCAAATACGTGAATGAGACCGGTCATGCTTTCACGTTCGAGTTGGCGGTGATGAGTAAGCGTTGGTTCGACAAGCTGCCGACCGATCTGCAGGCCGTGATGCTTGCGGTAGCCCAGGAGATCGGGACAGAAGTGAACCCGTGGGATGTCGATTTTCTCGCGCGGCAGCGCAAGACTTGGGTCGAACAGGGCGGCGAACTCGATGTGTTGTCGCCTGCAGAGAAGGCCGAGATGATGGCGAAGGTCAGCACGGTCGGCGACGACATAGTCAAGGCGAAACCGCAATTGAAGCAGCTGTGGGACTTGCTGCGTGACGCAGCAAAGCGAAGCCTATAGGTTTGCGACATCCATCGAATTTTTTTCAAAGATCATACAGCGGGTCGCTGCGATCCACCGGATGCGTTGCGCCGTGAATCCATCGTGCCTCGACATCGGGCTCCCTCGGACCGTCATCCGACCGCAACAAGGTGCTGACGTGCTCGAGGGCGTCGAGGCTCGGCCTTCAAACGATCGAGCGGAAACCAGCGCAGAGCGGCGGCCGGCCTTGGCACGCCCGCGCGTGTCGACTTCCAACACATGTGGTCGCGGTGAAGAAGCGAAGACACCGACGGCTTCGCGCCGGTGTTGCGCGAGCCCTCACCACTCAATCTAGGACAGAAGAAGACCACGATCGAGGTCAAGCTCTGCATTAACGCCGATGACGAGACTTGCGTCCTGTGTCGCAGTGAGCAACGCATCGCCAAGGATCGCGCCATCCGCGCTAAACACGAGCAAGCGCTACTCGCCGACATCGAAAAGCTCTCGCAGCGCGTCGCCAAGGGACAGCTCGTCAAGCCGGAAAAGATAAACCAGGCCATCGGCCGGTCACGCGGGCGCTATCCCCGCGTGGCTCGCTATCATCCTCTCTCCTACGACGAGAAAACCGCAACGCTCGTTTCCACGCTCGATGCCGACAAACACCGTACCGCCGAAAGGCTCGACGGCTGTTATCTGCTCAAGACCGATCGTAAGAACCTCACCGGCGATGAGATCTGGCGCATCTACACTCTGCTCACACGCGCCGAGGACGCCTTCCGCGACGGCTGCATCGGATCGCCCCGCGTCGCCGGCTCGATCAGCTCCTTGAGATCGGCCGCAAGGGTTGGATCCTCAAACGCCTTCTTCTTACGCACGCCACCCCTCTCGCGAATACCTCCGGACGGCGCCGAAATCTTACGGCGAATGTCCGACAAACCATGATAGATCGTCGAGCCAGCCCGCTGATCCGCGCCATTAAACTGACACCGCCGTGCCCCAACGCTTGCGCTTCCAACGCGACAAAGCGGCGACGGCTCTGTTCGTTGAGAACAGAGGCCATCTCCAGATAGCGTTTGCGCGCGGCGCGTGCCAGCCCAGCCCGAATCATATCGCGAGGCTACGACGAGAGATTCCTCCTTGTGAATCCAGTCAGGAAATTCTTCTCCACCTGTGACAATATTGACTCAGTTATTTGTGGACGGGCCCTTAGAGCGCTGCTCGAAGCGCCTTTTGGTGACTGTCGGCCGGCCAACTTGCGGCCCGATCTATCCATCGGAAATCCAGCGCCTCAGCGTGCGGCCCTCCGCACTGTATGGGTGGCGGCCAGCGGGACGGGAGGTTATCCATCATTGCCACTAAAGCGGAAGATCTAGGCCGCCTTCTTTTTTGCAGGCGATGCCAGCCTCCTCCAAGTCGAGCTCACGTTCTATGCGTCTGCGCGCTTCATCGGTGATTTGGCCCTCTTGCAATAGTCTATAGATGTATTCGCGCTCAGCGGCGATCAATTCAGACCTTAGGTCTGCGGCGGCCCAAGCGATATTGTGTCGATCAGATGGCGGATCCGGCAACCGTCCGGCACGATAGTCGTGCTGGGCACGCAAAACCGCCAAAACCTCAGGCGAAATTTGACGATCGGCCGCGAGCTGTTCGAGCCGGCTTTGAGCTAGTTTCACGGCTCCCGAGCGTGCAGCAAACTCTGCTTTACGCTCGCTTTCACGCTCGTCCGCGGCGTGGCTTCCCAACCCGAGCCAGCGAATAACGGTTGGCAACAACAATCCTTGGCCCATCAAGGTCACAACGATGATCCCGAACGTGACGAAGAGAACGAGATCGCGGTACGGAAACGGCGTACCTGTGTCTGTGGCCAGCGGAATTGCTAGCGCCGCAGCCAGTGAAACGACGCCGCGCACGCCGACAAATGCGAGAGAGAAGAGCCACTGCCAGGGCGGAAGCGGGTCCCGCCGAGCAAGTGATGGGCTCAGCCAGCGTGGTATATGGGCCGCGGGATAAATCCACATAAATCGCGCCGCGATAACCACAACCAGCGTCAGCAGCGCGACTAAAATTGAATCGTGCAAGAGGGCCACGCCTGTCCGATCGAGCAGCGGTCGCATCTGCAGGCCAGTCACCAGGAACACCATTCCTTCAAGCAAATAGACAACCAAGTCCCAAAAGAAGATTCCTTGCAACCGCGTGGCCGCGGGAATAAGCAGCGGCCCAGTCCAACTCACGAAGAGGCCGGCAGCCACCGTCGCCAAGACTCCAGATCCACCGAAATGGGCGGGAGGCAGGAATGCGGCATACGGGGTCAACAAGGAGAGAGTGATTTCGACGCGGGGATCGCGCGCCCACCGTCGCAAGCGCAGGCTCAACCAACCAATGCCGACCCCAAATGCGATTTCTCCGACTATTATCACGGTGAACGTTCCGACCGCCTGCCAGAGAGAAAATACGCCGGTACCCGCCGCCGCAACCGCGAAGCGGTAAAGGATGAGGGCTGTGGCGTCATTGGCAAGGCCCTCTCCTTCGAGAATGACAATGAGCCGACGCGGAACCCCCAGCTGACGCACGATGGATAGCGGGGCGACCACGTCAGTCGGTGCCACAATGGCTCCCAGCACAAACGCGACGGCAAGCGGCATGGCCAATAGCCAATGCGCCGTTGCCGCCACAGCACAGGTCGTGAACGCAACGTAACCAAATGCCAGCAGCGTAATCGGACGCAGGTTGAAACGAAATTCACGCCAGCTCATGGCCACGCCCGCCGAGTAAATTAGCGGCGGCAATATTCCGAACAGCACCAGCTCCGGCGCCAACTCGATGCGTGGCAGGCCCGGTGTCAGAGCGAGCAGAATACCGGCGAAGACGAGGAGAATCGAGGGAGCGACGTTGAACCGACGTGCGAGGATGGCCACAACGACCAGCACTGCGACAAGCAACACAAGTGTCTGAATTGTTACTGACATGAGTCACAAATGTCGCGGATCTCGTGACAGGCCCACCCAATTGTCTTGCCCCGGCGGGCCGCTACCGAAGCAGTCAGCTTGGAAATAGCTCGCCACCGAAGCGCTTGCCAAAGGCCTCGGCGTCTTCCGAGCCTGGCAAAGCAGAACTCCACCAAGTCGCTGTCATCGCGGCGCAGGGAGCGGCTTTGCCGATGGGACACCGGCTGCGCAAAATATCACCTCAGCGTTCATGAGGACCGCGCACCTTTTAAGGCCGCAAGCGCCACGTGATCCGCCCATTTGCGCGCTGATCAGCGCGGGTGATTTCGCCTTTGCGAGTCACCGCCGTGTCGCCATCAGCTTCGCGGCCGGCACCTTGAATTCCGCCGCCGCCTTTTCCGCCTGGCGCCGCGACCTTGCCTAGCCGGACGGCTTTGCTGGCGATCTTGTACACGTTCCAGCTGATCGGCTTCGGCAGTTCCGGTTTCTTTCGCCATGCGGCAAGTATCGACCGCGAGGTAAGTACCTTCCAATCCGGCTGATCCAATCCGGCTGAAAGGCCGCGATCCTCCGGCTGACGCTGTCTGAGCCAGGGCCGGGGGCCGGGAGGAACACAGGGCAGTGGCCTCACGCAGCAAGCCAACGCCGGCGCAGGGCTGCGTTCCTGTGCCGGAAGGATACTCATCGGTCATCGGGCGGACCGCAATGGCTCGACCAACCTTCGAGCGCCCGCACGGCATTCCAGGCAAAGGCACGAATAAGTAGGGTCGATGCTTCAGCATCGCCGCCAGAGCCGGCCTAAGGCTGCGGTTCGCTTTGTCTGCTTCACGGTGACGTCGCGTGGACGCGAACAGCGGGACCATGCGTCAACTGTCGCGCTGGAGCAGAATCGGGACGTTGAACATCGCCGGGACGAAGGCCAGCATAGCAAGCCGCAACCGGTGAGAACGGTGCCGCAATCACCACGGCGGCGTAGAGCAGCGAGCTGATGAAGCTTCTCACCAAGGTGGCGCGGCGGAACTGAATGTGCCTGCGATCGTGTTCGGGCATTCGGCCAAGATGATACCTGAGCAGACCAAAGACCGCCGAACTTAGAATCATGAT
>JASHYD010000890.1 GCA_030043175.1 Xanthobacteraceae bacterium
GTTCGTTCCTGGCCCACTCCTGCCCTCGCCTACGTGCGGCGGGCACGGAAGCTGTCGAGGCATAAGCTGTCGTCAGCGGCGAGCGTGCACGACCGTCGAAGATGACCCATTTCGGATCTCGCTGAGCTTAGCAATGCATACAACTCAGCGATGAAACGACAGAGATAGACTCCAATTTTATTTGACCTTTTCGATCCTGCTTATCGAGTAGTCGCCATTTCGGATCTGCAAATCGAACTTGACGCGGTCACCGGCTTTGATCCGCTTGAGCATCGTCGGTTCTTTGGCGCGGAACACCATTGTCATGCCGTGGTCCATACCGAGCTTTTTGATAGGCCCGTGGCGGATGGTGACCTCGCCGGCGGATTGGTCCACGTCAATGATTTGGCCACGCACGAGGCTGGAGGATTGCGCCAGCGCCGGATGCAGCACCGCGGCGAACGATATTATGGATACGAATGTAGTCGCCGTAAGACCTGCAAGAGTGCAAGGATGCTTCATAACTTTCTCCGTTTCTCGGAAGCCGTCGTGATTTTGGCTCTCTGAGTGCACGCTCCTGCGCACCCGCACTATGCCCTCATTTGGACGTGCCGCGCGTGCGGCGGCCGCTACGCCAGCGGCCTTATCGCCAGCGCGGCTAACGTACTCTCCGCGCCGCGATGACCGCGACTTTCATGGTGTTCTGCTTTGCTAAGCTAAGACGGTAGACGCGGTGGGCGTTTGCCAAGCCCGAAGCAGACATCGACCTATCCTGAATGATCAACATCCGCTTCGAAGTTGTCAACTTGAATGGCTGGTGAGTCAGGCTCGTGATTTGTACCGGGCGAGGAGTTGATCCGCGATATCGTTCAAGTCGTGGCCGACAAAGTCCGGCTGAGGGCCTACTCCCAAAACATCGTTCCCTACACGCTTGATCAGCGCTGCCTCCCAACCCGCCGCGACAGCGCCGAGGGTGTCCCATGTGTGGCAGGCGATAAGGCAGAACTGGCCAGGCTCAGCCCCCAGTTCTTTCTCGACATAGGCGTAAGCCTCGCGCGACGGCTTGTGGTGCTTCACGCCGTCCGCGCTGAATCGTCTCTCGAAGAGATCGATGATGCCGCCATGTTCAAGCTGGCGGGTTTGAACTTCGAGCAGATTGTCAGTGAGAGTGAAAAGTCGAAAACCTGCATTGCGCAGCTTGCGCAGTGCCGCCGGAACCTCAGGGTGGGGCGGCATCGTGGAAAACCTTTCCGTGAGCTCCCTCTTGTCGTCGTCACCGATTTTTATGCCACGCGTATCCGTCAGCATTTTCATCACTGCCGATCCGATATCGGTGAAAGGGACATAACAGCCAGCCACCGTCAAGGCGGCAGAATACATGATGAAGTTGGCGAACCACAGGCGCATGGCGCTTTTTTCACCAAAGATACGCTCGAAGGTTGGCTCCATCGTTCCAAGATCGAGAAGCGTCTCATTCACATCGAAAACGATCAACGGAAGACCGGCCATGCTTCAGACTCCTGGGCGTTGTTACGTCTGTGAGCTCGTAAACTCATCAGTGCTGATTCTTTAGTCGACTTCGGTGGGCGGCCTGTTTGGCGCGATTGCCGCAGATCGCCATGCTGCACCATCTCCTTGCCCGCCTGCGGGAGTGGTCGGCGAACATCAGCGTGCAGCTATGTCCCTCGCACGCTTTCACATTGGCGAAATCTTCATCGCACACGAACTTCGCCAACGCTTCGCCAATCGGCAGCAATAAAGATTCAGGAGACCGCCAGCGCCGCATCATCTGCAGTTCCAGGCGATTACGGTCCTTATGCCGATGCCATGATATCCGGCTGAACGCCTCATCCCGTTCCAGCAGCTTGTTCAGCGGCTCCAGTTCTTGGAGTGCCCTAGGCGCGAGCGGCCGGCCCATGTGCTTGCGAACGAAGCTTCTGAACCACTCGCGCAGCGCCCGAGCCTGATCCGCAACGTCGTCAAGTTCGCCCGGCATCGCCCCCACCTTCAACTCTTCCAGCGCATCCGCCGGCACGAGCCCGGCCTGAGCCAGCCACCTCAAGAAACCCTCGCCGCAGTCCAGCCAGTCGACAGGTGTATCGACTGGGGTCGCGATGGAGTTCAGGAAATCGAGGCCGAGCGAGTCGGCGATGAAAATGGGCGGTCGAGATTGCACGAGGGGCGCTCGTCAGGGCTCCCATCCGCATAACCCATCAGATTCATCTTGACAAGTTATGACGCAGCTTGCATAACCCGTCAAGTCAGATTTTAGGAGTTACTGAAGTAGGAAATACCGATCCACGCGATCTAAGGAGCGGCAGGATGGCGATGAAGGATGTGAGCGTGGTGCTCGCCCATGGAGCATGGGCGGATGGATCGAGCTGGGCGCGGGTCATAACCGCACTCAAGGCCGAGGGCGCGAAAGTGCAGGCGGCGCCGCTGCCACTGACCTCCCTTGCCGACGATGTGACGGCGCTGAACCGCAGCCTGGATCGGACCGAAGGACCAATCGTCCTAGCGGGACACGCCTATGCCGGCGCGGTCATCGCGCTTGCGCGTCCGGACCGCGTAAAGGCGCTGGTCTATGTGACCGCTCTTGCCCCGGACGAGGGTGAGAAGGTCGCGGACGTGTTCTATCGCCTCGAACCGCATCCCCAGGCGCCGAAGCTTACACCCGATTCCAATGGCCTGATCTGGCTGCCCGAAAAAGCCTTCGCGACGGCATTTGCGCAGCACGCATCCGCGGACGATCACGCCATCCTCGCTGCGGTGCAGCGGCCGATATCGCTGAACTGCATTACCGTTCCTGTCGGGCGTCCGCTCTGGAAGGACGTTCCAAGCTGGTTTCTGGTCGCCGAAGACGATCGGATGATCGCGCCCGACACGCAGCGCTACATGGCAGCGCGCGTGAAGGCGAAGACAAAGGCCCGTGCCGTCGATCACACACCCAGCGTCACCGCTCCGGCGGCCGTCGTGGATATCATTGGCGACGCGATCAGGTCCGTCGCCGGCAATTGAAGCAGACTCCCGCACGCTCCAACAGACGGATATCGCTCCTCACGCGTTATCTATTGGACTCGCATGACTTCCAGGCAGAGGAGGGTTTGATGGCTCCTGTTGCGTACCGCACGGCCGATGTCGACGGCTTCAAGGTGTTCTATCGCGAGGCGGGGCAGGCCGATACCCCGAAACTGCTGCTCCTGCACGGCTTCCCGACTGCGGGTCACATGTTCCGCGACCTGATCCCGCTGCTCGCTGACAGATTTCATCTCGTCGCGCCGGACCTTCCCGGGTTCGGTCAGTCCGGCATGCCGGCGCGGGAAGAATTCGGCTACACGTTCGACCACATAGCCGGCGTGATCGAGCGCTTCACGGAGGCGATCGGCTTCGACCGGTTCGCGGTCTACGTCTTTGACTACGGCGCGCCCACGGGCTTCCGGCTCGCCGTCCGTCACCCCGAGCGGATCACCGCAATCATTTCGCAGAACGGCAACGCCTACCTGGAAGGTCTCAGTGACGGTTGGACTCCGATCCGAGCGTACTGGCAAGATCCGTCGCAGGCCAATCGGGACGCGCTGCGGGCGTTCCTCAAGCCTGAGACGACGCGCTGGCAATACACCCACGGCGTTCCCGACCTGGCGATGGTATCGCCCGATGGTCAAAACCTGGACAACTTCTACCTGGCCCGTCCCGGAGCAGACGAGGTGCAGCTCGATCTCTTCGGTGACTACAAGAGCAATGTCGCGCTGTACCCATCATTCCAGGAATACTTTCGTACACGCAGGCCCCCGCTCCTGGCGGTATGGGGCAAGAACGATCCGTTCTTCCTGCCGCTTGGCGCGGAGGCGTTCAAGCGCGACAACCCCAGCGCGCTCGTTTGCTTCTTCGACACCGGCCACTTCGCCCTGGAAACGCACGCCAACGAAATCGCGGAAAGTATCCGTGAATTCCTCAAGTGACGATCTCGCAACGCCGGCGCGGGCCGCCCGGCCGGTCGCCCCGCTGGGAAGCTAGCGCTTGGAGGTTCCCGAGAACATCGGAGGGAGAAAAACGATGACGGCCGTGGCGCGCGGGAAAAGGACTCCTGAACGATTGAGCACATTCTCGGACGGGGTGTTCGCTGTCCTTATAACCGTACTGACGTGCAAGTGATAATGATCCTGGAGAGCGAGTCCATGGTGGCCTGGGACCTAGTGAGCCGCGCTGACGTGTTGCGCGCGATGGAAGAGTATGACCGGCTGGGGCCGGAACGGTTCTTCTCGGACCATGGTTTCGCTCCTACCACGACTTATGAGCTGGTCTGGGAAAAACGCCGTTACCCGCCGAAAGCAATCTTGGGCACGGCTTATCAGTTCGCCACCGGTCAGCGACTTGGCTCCAGTGACTTCGAGGGCGGGAAGACAGGCGCGGTGAGGGTGCTCGGACACCTTGGGTTCACCGTCCAGGAAAAGCGACGACCAACCAGATAAAGCGGCTCTTCGTCACGAACGAGGCCCTGCTGGATATCATAGAAGGTAGGTGACGGTCCCCGCATTAGTTTCGCGCCGTGGATTGCTCCTTCAGAATGATTCACCGCACGAGATGATTCCATAGCCGGCCGCATGTTGAAGTTTTATAGAGCGCGCCACGCGCCCACATTTCGAAGCTGAGCTTGGATATCGACTTATGGCCCACAGCCGCTGCGAGCCCTCGATCGGGCCGGTAAAGAGAGGACCGCTAGGAAATCTCGCAGATCGGCGATGTCGTCGTCAGATATTTGGAGCGCTGGAACCAATAGGTTTCGCTATTACGATAGCCTGTTTCCGCTCCGTGACATCGCGGAACGGCTTCTCCGCCATCCTGGCGCGGATGCCGTGCCTCCTGTGCCGCATCCGCGAGGCCGTCGATTGATAGCGTTGGCATATAGCTACTCGTTGACCAGAGACCACGAACAATCATTGTCGGTTAGTGTCGAATTGCTTATTACGATCCCCGGACGTTCGCCGAAGGCGCGGCTGGCGCAGCGCTGTGGGTACCGCGACGAGCCGTGCGGGACGCCTAGATAGCGTTGATGTCGCCGAGCTCAGCCGAAGCAATAAAGCCTGCCGAGCGGGCCGGTATTGAGCAAAGCGAGGACAATGGCGGTCACGCCTACCATGGGAGCAAGCCGAGCTACACGCGGGAGAGCGCGACATGGGGCAAGCAGCGGTAGGGATTGCCGGCATCGCCAAAGAGGTGCGGTTGAGCCCGACATTCCGGAAGACGAGATAGGCCCGGCGTAGCGCCCCTGCGGGGCATTGCAGCCACATTGAAAGGACGCGGCATCGCGCCACGCCCTGATCCCACATTCAGAGCGTCATATTACCGTCATCCGGACTTGGACTTGAAAGGGTGTGCCGTGGCCAATCCGTGGGACGACAAAACGGTCGAGGGATTTAGGCAGCACCTCAGGTTCCTGAGAGCGGGGCGCGAGGATACTTTGGCGCAGATCGCGACAAGCCGAGAGATAATCGAGCGATCGCGTGCGCTAATTGTGCAAATCGATGAGCAGATCGGCCGGATCGAGCTTGAGCTTAGGCTGGTTGGGGGGGCGGCCGCGATCAGAGCACGCGGCGAACGGCGCAAGGCATCGGCACGGATCACGAATAAAATCGGCGCTCGGCGCGCTCGACGACCGACGGAAGGTCGGGAGGTGTCCTGCCCGTCGAAGCCCCCTCTTGGAGCCTCCCAGCCGCCGGCCTTGGTCCATCGCTCCCGGTGCCCCCACTGGCAGTTTGTCCCCGTGAAATCGAGAATTGGCAATGCGGGGGTATCGGAGCAGCTCGCATATGGCCAAGTTGCCGATCCATCGTGCGAAAACAGGGGACGTCTTCGCCACGAAGAGCATTCAGCTTCGAGATCGGGGAGCGCCCCAGCAGATTGAGGTATCCGCCGGTCTCGCCAATCGTGGTCTTCGACCATGATCGATGTTATGGGCTTAGGCTATTGAAATCACACGGCATAGACGCGGT
>JASHYD010000091.1 GCA_030043175.1 Xanthobacteraceae bacterium
GAAATGTCATCTCACCTGTTCCCGGAAGTGAGCGCGCACCTCCTCGCGGCAACGCCAGCCTGTCATTTCCTGGAATATGTCGATTGGGCGAACAAAATCGTCCAGCAGCCGCTGCGGATCGTCGGCGGCTGTGCGATGGCGAGCGATCAGCCGGGAAACGGCCTGGCCTGGGATGCCGCCGCAGTCGAGCACTATCGCATCCGATGAATCACCGCGATGCAAAAGGGCCGGTGCGGGCGATCACGGGCCCCATTCTGAGGACTCAAAAGTCCGCCTTGTCGGCTTTTGGGATTTCGGAAACCGATGCGTCAAACGCGATGTTGTTTTCGGCGCAGATAGCCTCTTCGATCGCTCCGATGCGGGTCCGGTGATAGGTCTGCCGCGCGGACCATGGCATATTGAAAGCGCCCGGGTCTTCGACGCGGATCGCAACCTGCAGTGTCTTGCCGCCTTCCGTGAGCTGGAAGCGCTCGATCACGTGAAGCTGGGTCGTATGCGGCGTGCGATAATTGTCGACGTAGGTGTCGTCCGAAAGGCCGATCGTGTCGACCACCAGCGTATCGCCGCCTTCGTAGTGCCCAACCGATTCGCCGTACGGACTTATCCTCGGATGCGCCGAATGCGGAACGTTGAGGAAGACGTGGCGCACTTCCGGTCCGCCTTCGTTGATCAGAAGAACCTCATTGTTTCCCTGCACGAAGAAAAGCGGGTTGACGCGGCCCATGACGAGAAATCCAGGGACCCCCCCGGGCCGACAGCTTGCGCGCGCCTCGTAGGCGCGCTTGCCCAGCGCCGCAAGCTCGTTCTGCTCCCGCATCTTCGCGATGGCCCACGGCTTGAGAATCGGGTTGGTGAGATCGGCGATCCGAAACGTCACCTGTCTGCCCCGGTCGTTGTTGGGGACGTAAGGGTGATCCTTCTCATACGTCACCGGTCCCGGGCCCGATGCGGGCGGCTGGAAATCGTCGGCAACCTTTGACCAGCCGACGGCCGAGGATTCGAGCTGTGGGATGGCGGCTTCGTTGTCGGCAGCATGCGCGATTGCAAGCGGAAGAGACGCCCCGAAGAGACCGGCGGCGATGCTTCGAATCATAATCCCTCCAATTTGGCGAGCGCCTTTGTAAGCGGCGCTAGAGCCGTTTCCCGTTTACCGTATACGCAAAGATGCAGCAGAGCATTGATCGCTAGGCTAGAGCAAGCAGCCCAGGACATTCGGGCCGCCAAATGATCAACGCTCTGGTGCATCTTCCTCCGAATCAACCTTTTCGTAAACTGCCCTGGTTTTCGGGACGAATGCCACCAACCGGCGCAATTTTCGTTGGTGAACCGGTACCGAATCTCATCGCTTGCACCCGCCTTGTTCAGCTCGGACACAAAAATCGTCAGTGTCTCGAACCGCACAGAGAGCGCGCTGACCGCATTCCATCGCGCAGTGTCGGGCGCGCCGATCTCATCGTGAGCGAGGCGCTTCGCGGTTGCTGTGGATCGGATCGCTGCCGTTTTCGCAGCCTCAAATTGCATCCTCCGCTCGACGCATCACGCGACAAGGATCATCGCCCGTAAGGATCATCGTCGCCGCTGCCGACGTTGACGATCCGCGCTCCCGTGCGCCTCGTTTTCGCTGATGTTGGCGTTTCGCTCAGCGTTCGTGCCTGTGTGGCAATTGCCTAGCCTCCTGCACGTGGCGGTATTATAGTCCACGTTCGTTGGTCCAGACCGCCATGACAGCCGCCGCGACCAGCCGCCGCGACCAGCCGCCGCGACCAGCCGCCGTGCCGCCCGATGCGAACGCGCTCGCCCGGCCCCGCAGCCTGGGCGCGGCTGGCGCCAGCGAGCCTTTTTAAGTCGCAAAAGGGGTGCCGTTAATGTCGCGTCTCACACGAGCTGTTCGCACCATCATCAAGGATATTTCCTTGAAAACTGGCAGGAACAGACAATTATTCAGTCTGTACCCCTACATGTTTAGTCCGGCGCAGTTGATTTTCCTCACGGACTGCATCACGTCCGTGAGTGCCGTGCCAGGGAACTTCGTTGAAGTCGGCTGCGCCTATGGCGCAACCACGGTCTTCTTGAACAAATTCATCAACGACAATGCGGACCTCGTAACACGGAATTATTATGCAATCGATACTTTCCGAAGTTTCGTAGCCGAGCAGGCCGACTACGAAATACAAAATCGGGGCAAGCCTCCATCACTAAAGAAGCGATTTAAGGAAAATAAAAAGGCTTGGTTCGACAAGAGCATGACGGTGCACGCAGTAAAGCGCGTGAAATCGATCGAATGCGACGCAACTCAATTCGATCTATCTTGCGTTGCTCCCATCGCATTTTGTCTTATTGATGTGGATTTGTACATCCCGGTCAAAGACCTGCTTCCAAAGATTTATTCGCTGATGTCGTCGGGCGGGATCATAATCGTTGACGATTGCCAGCCCGACCAAATGTGGGACGGCGCCTTGCAAGCTTACGAGGAATTTGCACGCGATAGAAATCTCCCGACCGAGATTGTGTTGCAAAAACTTGGCATCGTACGCATCCCTTGATCGGTGGTGCTTTCGCCCCTTGATCGCGCAAAGGGTCGGCGCGAACCGGGCGGCCGGAGCGATCTCGTTTAAGGTCATCCGCGCGGTCCTTGGCCTCGCGCCAGGTCGGCAACTCGCTGCCGTGACCATGCTGCACGCCGACCGCCAACGGCTTGCTTCGGGGGCGTGAGGCGCGTGGCACCGGCCGATTGCGTGAGCCGGCGGCTTTTGGGAATTCAAGGCCTGGGTCGTATCCGCCGACGACGATCACGCCGGCGTGGCGGGGCCCATCGGACCACATTGTCGATACGCATTGGCGTGCGCTTCGCTGCTGCGCTCAGGATGTAGCATGTGGTCAATGCGTCAATGGCTCGCCTCTGCGGTTTTGCGCGCTTCGGCTTCATCACGATATCGAGCCCATCCGTTCGCTCGCAGGCGACAGGCGTCGCACTTGCCACATCCGAAGCCCCACTCGTGTCGGACCGTACGCTCACCCACGTAGCAGGTATGCGTGCTTTCTATGATGAGATCGATCAGCGCGCGTCCGCCGAGCTGCTCCGCCAAACGCCACGTTTCGGCCTTATCGATCCACATCAGCGGGGTCTCAAGGATTACTCGCGCCTCCATACCGAGATTGATCGCGACCTGGAGCGCCTTAACGGTGTTGTCACGGCAATCCGGATAACCTGAGAAGTCGGTCTCGCAAACACCGCAGACAACGCGGCCAAGACCGCGCTGGTGTGCGACGATAGCCGCGAATGTCATAAACACAAGATTTCGACCAGGCACAAACGTTGCAGGCAGACCGTCCGCTCGTTTGCCAAACGGCAGATCCGCGGTGAGCGCGCTTACACTTACTTGTCCAAGAATACTAAGATCGATGAGGTGGTCCTTTCCAAGCTTACGAGCCCATGTGGAGCAAAGCTCGGCAAGAGCTTGACGTATTGGTTGGCGGCACTCAAGCTCGATCTCGTGGCGCTGGCCATACCGAAAGCCAATCGTCTCGACGTGATCGAAACGAGACAATGCCCAGGCAAGACATGTCGTCGAATCCTGACCGCTCGAGAAGAGGACGAGAGCGCTATCCGCCACGGTCACCTCCAGGGCTCGAATGACATCACAGATCGTTGCCGTCGTATTCGGCCCAACAATCTTGCGTCTCATAGACAGTCACGACCGACAATTTCGGAAGGAACGCTTTCATTCGCTTCCAAATCCATCTCGCAATGTTTTCTACGGTCGGATTCTCGAGTCCGCTCACTTCGTTCAGGCATTGATGATCAAGCTGACCCAGCAGCAGCGCAAACGCCTTCTCGATATCAAAAAAATCCGCCACGAAGCCAGTCGAAGGTTCGACCGGTCCTTCGAGGCACAGCTCGACTCGATAAGAATGGCCATGCATCCGATAGCACCGATGGGACGGCGCGACATTGGGGAGCCGGTGAGCGGCCTCGAAAGAGAACGCTTGTGTGATTCTCATGGAATGCCGATCAGTTTGTGGGTCTGAAGGCTCAACCGCCAACGCGGATGCTGGAGACAATAAGCAACAGCCGCCGCCGTGTTGGGTACGCGGTTGGCTCCATCCATCGGCTGGAGCCAGAAATGGCGGAAAGACAGACCCAGCAGGCTATCCGGCGACAGCCCCTCTTGCGGGTAGATAAGCTTGAGTTCATCTCCCTCCTTGACAACCAGCGGTGCGCGCGCCTTTGGGCTGACGCAGAGCCAATCGAGGCCGGCAGGCGGGCGAATTGTCCCGTTGGTTTCGACGGCAATCATGAAGCCGCGTTGATGCAACGCCGCGACGAGATCATCATCGACCTGCAGAAGCGGCTCACCGCCTGTGAGCACGACGAAGCGATTCTGGACGTCGTCTCCCCAGACGCGGGCGATCGCGGTCGCCAGTTCTTCTGCGCCAGCGAAGCGGCCCCCGAGAAGGCCGTCCGTACCGACAAAATCGGTATCGCAGAACGTGCATACGGCTTTGGAACGATCTCCGTCGCGACCTGACCAAAGATTGCATCCAGAGAATCGACAAAAAACTGCGGCGCGACCCGTCAGAGCGCCTTCTCCTTGAAGCGTCTTGAAAACTTCCTTGACGGCGTAGCTCATAAGACCGCTCTGTGGCCGCGACTTGGACGGCGCATTACCGGTTTAGCTCCTTCGGGTCTTCGCGCGCCGTCGAACCCGGCAATCCTGGCGATGAGCCCGCCGCCACTTGCGCCTTCTCGCCGGCTCCGAGGGAGCAATGGTCACCAGCCTGCACCCTGAACCGACGCGCACGACTTTTTCGAAAGACCACATGATGGAACGGCGCTCACGCAGACCGGCGCCGCGCGCCCGTCACCGGCGGTATCGCTACTGGCGGCCTGACGAACACATCTGCACGGCGCACGCATCGTCGCATATTCCGGCAAGCACCTCGCGCCGGAGGCGAGAGGCAGAAATGAGGCGACATCTGCCGCCCCCAGCCGGTAGAGGTGCCGCTCCCTATCGCTACCGCCGGGGTCGAAATCCGGCGTCTTGGGGCCATCGCATTTGCAGGTAGTTCGCCAACCAGAAAAAGTCCAGGTCCTCCAATAAGAAGTTGGAATTAATAGGAATTTTTCACGTTGGCGTGGCGAGCCAGGCAAAATTCGAACCGCGGGCGCGAGCTGGAGGCAGATCAAACAAGTCACCATAAGGCGCACCCTTCGCAGACGGCTCCTGCATGGCACTTTGTGCGAGGAGCGAGCGGCGGTTGTTGACCGCGCATCCAGCATGACCCGGCTTGGCGCATTCTGTGCTGGCCAGCTTTTCTCCGCCACTCTACCTTGGCTTGGTGAGAAACCTTGGCTTGGTTAGGAAATCCCAGCTCGTTTTGGCCGAACTCAAGTTCGACGTCAAAGCCGTTTGGCAGAGACGGTCGGGGGAAGCATGGAACACCGCACATATCAAGACCTGCACGCACACATCGCCTCCTTGGAACAGAATGGCCTCCTCGTTCGCGTGAAGCGGCCCATCAATAAGGATACCGAGATGCACCCGCTCGTCCGCTGGCAATTTCGCGGCGGCATTCGCGAATCGGAGCGCAAGGGATTTCTGTTCGAGAACGTGATCGACAGTGCCGGTCGCCGCTATGACATTCCGGTGGCCGTCGGCATCCACGCCTCCAACCACGCAATCTACAGCCTCGGCATCGGCTGCAAGGTCGAGGATATCAAGAGGCAGTGGGACCACGCCGAGCAACACCAGGTTGAACCGGTGCTGGTCGCCAACCCGCCGTGCCAGGAGATTGTGGTGCACGGCGAGGCACTCAATGAGCCTGGAAACGGCGTCGACGGGCTGCCGATTCCGATCTCGACACCCGGCTTCGACAACGCGCCCTACGCTTCCTGCTCAATGTTCATCTCCAAGGATCCCGATACCGGTCGCCAGAACATCGGCAATTATCGGGCCATGGTCAAAAGCCCGACCCGGATGGGAATGAACCCGGAGATCGAGCTCAACCAGG
>JASHYD010000891.1 GCA_030043175.1 Xanthobacteraceae bacterium
ATCGGCGCCGCCCCGCGAAGTTCGCTCGGCGGGCAATCCTTGAATCCCCATGACCTCGCACGGTCGCCGGCAGGTTCCTCTAGTGGCACAGGCGTTGCTGTCTCGGCGTCGTACGCTCCCCTCGGGATGGGGACCGATACAGGCGGTTCCATCCGGGGGCCATCGACGGCGAACGGCATTGTGGGCTTGAAACCGACGCATGGTCTGCTCAGCAGAAGTGGGATCATTCCACTTGCACTGACATTTGACACTGGGGGGCCAATGGCCCGTAGTGTCAGCGATGTGGCCGTTGCGCTTGGCGCTATGACCGGCATTGATCCCGCCGACGCCGCTACGCAGAAAAGTGAAGGCAAGTTCTCAACCGACTACACGAAGGACCTGAAGATTGACGCGCTCAAAGGTGCCCGTATCGGCATCGCGCGTGATTTTCTCGGTGCTGATCCGGATGTCGATTGGGTGATCGAAGCATCGCTCGACGCCATGCGGAAGGCAGGTGCGACAATCGTCGATGTACATTATCCGAAATGGCTGCTCGATTCGAAGCTTGAGTTCTTTAACGCAATCCTTTTGCCGGAATTTGCAGCGCAGATCAAAGACTATCTGGCCACCATCGGACCGGAATATCCCAAGACAATTCAAGATATGATCGACCGGACCAATCGCTTCACCGCGCCACGAGCGGATGGCGCTCGTCCCAATCCAACTCGCTGGATCGTGTTCAAGCGTGAAGCATCGAGCGGAACTCTTGAGGACCACCGCTACACATCTGTCCGCGATTACGGTCTGCCACTCGTCCGGGCGGCCGTCGAGGGACTCTTCGCTGCCGAGAAGCTTGATGCGATCGTTTATCCAACAGCGACTCGCAGGCCCGCATTGCTCACCGCGCCGCCCGACACGGCTCCCCCAAGCCCGACCGCTTCAGCGACGAGCATCGCCAATCTCACGGGCTTCCCGGATCTGATCGTGCCCGCGGGATTCACCGGAGACAACCTTCCCGTCGGCATTTCTTTCTTCGGGCCCGCATTCAGCGAGCAGAAGCTTTTATCTCTCGGATACAGCTTCGAGCAAGCGACACACGCCCGGCGTCGGCCGGTACACGCGCCTGCGCTCAAGGGGGAATCGATATCAGTGCCTTAACCAGTGGCGTCTTGTAGCCCTGGCCACGTCGTGGTCGCTGTACTTTGGGGTCGAAGAGGCTGCCATCGATGCGGGCGGTGACGAAGGACGATTTGAACGCTACAATCGACGTAACGCGGGATCTCATCGGCGCCTGCCTCCGCTCGAACCCTGGTCCCATGCCGAACTCTCAGCTGAGCAATTGTTCGCCGACGACTGGCTATGACGCATAAGTCGGCAGCCCTGGCCCATTCTCGACCGACGTGGCGCGTTACCAACGACGGTCGATTCGCCTCAGATAGCAGAAGAATCGGCCTTCAGCGTCGTGATTCTTTTCGGAACGACGCGGGCGTGATACCAAAGGCCTTCTGAAACGTCGCAGTCAAATGGCTTTGATTGGCAAAGCCAACGTCGAGAGCGATGGCGCTGATAGGGTGATCGCTATGTTGAAGCAGCTCTCGCGCGCGCTGCAGGCGGCGGGAGAGCACATATGCATAGGGTGGCGCACCGGTCGCTGCTCGAAAGCTTCGGGCAAAGTAGTCCAATGGCATTTGGGCTATCCGGGCAAGATCGGACAGCGAAATGGCCGCATCCAGATTAGAGTCAATGTAGTCGGCTACGTGACAAACAGTTGCCGGGTCGAGAGGGCGACGTGTTCCCTCAAGTGGGTTTTGGCCTCCCAGCAAAGCCACGCGATGCAGCACTACGCCGACAAGATGCTGGACATAGGTGTTATCAGGTGAGTGGCCTGCCTCAACTTCGTCGGCCAGAGCAGTCAGCAATCCTGAGACGATCCGCTCAGCGCGGTTGCTCATCAAGGCTGGCGGGTTTGGCAATCCAACATCTCTGGCGATTTCAGGCCTGATCCAAAGGATACAGCACCTTATGTCGGCGTGCTGGTAGGCAGCACACCGCTCGACTCCCGCGGGTACCACCGATACGGTCCCGGCGCGGTCCCGCCCGCTGAATAATGCCTCGCCGCTGGCGGCAATCTCGGTTCGTGTGGTGCCTCCCGTCTCAGTCGTCATGATTGCGTGGTTCGGAGCTCTCCACGAGAGCTCCGCCTCGGCGCAGACCCACCTCACGCGCCGAAGCATGATCCCCGAACCGCACCACGATGCGGCCTGAACCAGCGTATGCTGTTCTTCTCCCCGTATTCGATCGCGCGTCGGACGGTGTCGCATGGCCTCGGCTGTCATTCGAAGTATGCCCAAGACATAATAATAGCCGGCGCCCGCCGAGATAGCAGGCGGTACGTTCGACACTGCTGCGCATTGCTCGCAAGGAGGATGACCATAATCCCGAAAAGACGCCCGAATCTTGAAAGCCAAGCTGTACGGAGGACGGCATAGTGCGCCCGCAGCTGGTCCCAACCCGGCCAGCGCGATGGATACACTGGGCTGAGGGACAATTTCGCATGGTACTTCCGACGCACGAGAATGCCGCTGTTCTGTTTCTCGATCTGCAGGACGAGATTGTAAAGAATAGCCGCACGGTGCCGATCGAGCGGTTGCGCCGCACCACAGCCGCACTCGCCAAGCTGGCCGCGTTGCACAAGCTACCAGTGTTTCTCACTGCGCTGCCGGCCTACGGCGAGTTCCTCGCGAATGTATTGGACCCACTAGACAATCCACAGATTCGCAAACGCACCCAACCGACGGCCTTTGCGGATGGTGGCCTCGTCGACGCACTGCGGGCGAGCGGCCGTCGCGTCATCGTGCTTGCCGGCGTGGCAAGCGAAATCTCAGTGCAGCGCACCGCGCTCGACGCACTCGCTGCGGGCTATATGGTGCATGTGGCGGTGGATGCCTGTGGAGGCGTTGATGCCCGCACCGAGGACGCGGCTTGGCGGCGTATCGTTGCGGCGGGCGGCGTCACCACCTCGGCGACCGCGTTTGCAACGGAACTTACTGGCGATTTCACCACCGAGCTCGGCGGCGCGACGCTCGGAATCGTATATGAAACCCTGGGCTGAGTTGTGATCGGATTTTCATCCGCCCAGGCAAGAACGCCGTCATCACGCCAGCCATGTTGATACCCAGGCTCGCCTACTCGCCAGCGGCAGAACCATGATGCATCTGCCCCGAGCGCGACCATTCTCCGAGATCGGGCCGTCATAGGCCCAGGTGGATTCGCGGTCGAGCCGCTTGGCAGGCCCGAACGCACGCTTCCGGAGTTCCGGCAACGACACGGCGCGGGCTGTCGGCAACACCTGAATCATGTGCTTTGCCCTTGCGCGATCATGTTTAAGAGGGGGTCATATGAACGGGAAACTCGGGCACGCGCTGCACTGGGGGATGCTCATCGGGCTATCACTGTTCATCGTGGCATGCCTGGAGTTGCTGCGGCTGCCCGCCGCGCTGCTCCTGGGCTCCATGGCGGCGGCGATCCTGTTCGCGGTGCGCGAGGCAGACCTCCGTGTTCAGCCGCTGCTCTTCGATGGCGCGCAGGCAGTCATCGGCTGCTTGATCGCCCGAGCTTTCCCCCTGTCGATTTTCGTCGAGATGGCCCATCACTGGGCGATCTTTCTGGGCGGGGTGGTGTCGGTCATGGCCGCCGCCGCTTTGCTGGGCTGGCTGTTGACGGTCCGGCAGGTTCTTCCGGGCTCGACGGCGATTTGGGGAACCTTTCCGGGTGCTGCGATGGCCATGATGCTAATGGCAGAGAGCTTCGACGCCGATATCCGGCTGGTCGCGTTCATGCAATACCTCCGCGTTGTTCTGGTCGCGGTGGGGGCTACCGTCATCGCGAGGCTGTTACCCCATCGGTGGCGGGTGCCGTGTGGGATCTCGACTGGTTTGCCCACGTCGCCTGGCCTGCCTTTGCCGTGACTGCTGCCTTGGCGATCGTCGGCGCAGTGGCCGGCCAGCGGCTGCGCATCCCAGCCGGCCCGCTGTTGGTGCCAATGGTTGTCGGCGTGATCCTGCAGGATGCCGGGCTCATCAGGGTCGAACTGCCACCGTGGCTTCTCGCGGTGGCGTATCTGCTCGTGGGCTGGAGCATCGGCCTACGCTTCAACAGAACGATACTGACCTACGTCGCGAAGGCATTCGGCCGGGTTCTGGTATCGCTTCTTTTGCTGGTCGTGGTGTGCGCCGTTTTTGGTGGTGTACTCGTTGCCGTCGCCGACGTCGATCCGCTGACTGCCTATCTGGCAACCAGTCCTGGCGGCGCGGATTCGGTCGCCATCATCGCGGCCTCCACCAAAGTAGACATGCCGTTCGTCATGGCGATGCAGACCGGTCGTTTCGCCCTGGTGCTACTCACAGGTCCCGTGATTGCGCGGCTCCTCGCGACCTGGGCATCGATGCGCGTGCGGACGCAGACGCCGCACTGTCCCTGATCAGCCAATGACCCAGCGGCGCTGCGGGATTCGCCACGCTCCGATCCTTTCATCTTCATGCCGCAGCGGCAATCCCGGCACCTGCGAAAGGTTGGCGCGAATGCCAGCCGCAAGAATGCGCGATGTCTGGACTGACGGGGGCTAAATCAATCGGATCACCTTTGCGCACACCAATCCCGGCACCGTGCTGCTCAACTCTCTATCTCCCGCCGACCGGCCTCAGTGATTCTGATGCGAATGACCTTGATCGCTTGGCCGCCAACCTTGACGGTCTGACGCTGTGCTGTGGCAAGCCCGGCGCGGATAAGACCAGCGAGCATTCTCAGGGTGAATCCATAAGTGCGCAGCAGCGTTTCGGTAAGACCGCGGCGATCCACGGCGAGCAGCTCTAGCGCCCAGCGTGCTTTGCCAGTGAGGTGCGGCTTGCATCCCGTCACGTCCCACTGCTTGGCGTGCTTGCGGTGAGCCGATCGGCGCTCTAGCGAAATTGTGGGCGGACTACGTGTTTGTGGCTGCCGAGGATGCCGGCCGAACCCAACCTTGACCGATGGCACTGGTGGCCTCTTGCCGGGCATGACGCTGGGATGCTTGCGCATGGGAAGCCAACGCCGCCCCTGTCGGCACGTTCCGCAAGCGGCGCCCGCATGCGCGTAAAATCAAGCCCCGTGCCTGGAAACCAGACACGGGGCCCAACACCGATACTCGGAATTGTTTCGCGCTCGCGAATCAGACGGAGCGTAGATTCTCGGCCGAGGACTTGCCCGTCTTTCGGTTGGCAATGACCTCGAAAGAGACCTTTTGTCCCTCGTTAAGGCCTTGCATCCCTGCGCGTTCGACCGCGCTGATGTGTACGAAAACATCCTTGCCGCCATCATCTGGCTCGATGAATCCGTAGCCCTTCTGGCCATTGAACCACTTCACGGTTCCTTGCGTCATATAGCTCTTCTTTCGTTACGTATGTAGTCAGGCCGCGCGCCTGCGCGGCCGGTTAGTTCGAGATTTCGAGGAAAGTCGTCAGTCCGACGCGGGGACGCGCGCCGAGGCCAAGTCATTCGGCCGAAGCTCGATCGGGGAAATGTGGGGCGAGGCGGTCTCGACTGCAAGGTTCACCTGCCAAGAAAAGCTCGCTACTTGACATTCGAGCCGGCCTTGCCACCGGCATCCGAGTGCCGTTCGCGAGCCACAAAAGCTGAAGGTCTGCCTGCCCCTCGGGCGGCCCTCAGCCGAGATCGCTCACTGCTTGACCCACTTCGTCCCGTTGGACCATTCAATCGAGTGGTCGGGCCGAACCAACCCCTCGGCGTTATAGGGCGGCCCGGCGCTCACCGTGATGTTGCTCGTCAGCTTGCCATTGGCAAGCTCGTCGTCGCCAATCTTAAGCTCGAGCTTGGTGCCGGATTGGGAAATCGTGGGGGCCTGGCCCTGCCATTTGCACGGGTCCGGTTGGGGCTGGCACCGGTAGGTACCGCTCAGATTGGGGGCACTCGACTGCGCCTGCGCCAGTCCGCTGAACGCGAATGCCGCGAGGGTCACCATCAATGAGGTGGACAGAGAGTTCTTCAGCATTGGTCTTCCTTTCGGTTGGTTTTGTCGTGCTTCGGCTTGCGAGGATTTGGTGCCAGCACCCCGGCCCTCGAGCGTCAGAGTTGACGCGGAGAATTGGCCCATTCGCAACGCCAATCCAAACATGACACATCGGTATGCACCGCCGGCGATCGCCGGCGATGCAGGGTGGTGCTTTCGTTGGACCGCGTCCACGTTGTCAGGAGCGCTTGAAGGAGTTGTAGACCATGCGCAGCCAGTTCTGCGCCTGCTGATCGTTGGCGGCCCACTTCTTGTCGAGATCGGCCAACGGCTTCTCGGCAAGCACCTGCTGTTCGCTCTGGCCTTCATCGATTAATTTCTGGACGCGTTCGCGCGAGGTCACCAGCATTTCACGCCACGCAACCAAGTCTGCCTTCTTGGCGAGCGCGCCATGGCCGGGCACGATCTTGGTGTTATCGTTTGACGTCTTGATATAGGCGTCGACCGCACGGATCAGGCCCCTGATATCGCCGCCGTTGGCGAAATCGATGGTGCTATAGCGGCCGGTATTGGTGAAGGTATCGCCGGTGGCCAGCACGTTGGCGTTCTGGAAATAGACCCAGGTATCGCCATCGGTGTGCGCATTATACACGTGATTGAGAATCGCCCTTCGGCCGCCAGCTTCCACTGTCTTTGACCCGCCGATATAGGTTTCGGTCGGCAGCGCATCGGTTGACACGGGCGCGGTCTTGTTGCCGGTGAGGCCATTTGTGGTGCCGGCGGCGAGACGGGTCCTGATATTATCTTGGGCAACGACGATCGCGCCGTCCTTGTGGAAGGACGCGTTCCCCCCGGTATGATCGCCATGATAGTGCGTGTCGATGAGATACTTGATAGGTAGCGGCGAGATTTTCTCAATCGCGGCCTTGATCTTGTCGTGGAGCGGCGCGAACTCGCTGTCCACCATGATGATGCCGTCGGTGCCGACCGCGACCGTGATGTTGCCGCCCTGGCCTTGAAGTAGGTAAGTCTTGTTTCCAAGGTCCGTCGTCTTGATCTCGACCTTGGAGAAATCAACGTTTTGCTGCGCGACTGCAGTTCCGGCAAACAGAACGGCCGCACTTGCCAGCGCGGCGAGCGTGATATTCCTCATGGTTGATCTCCTCCAATGACAACGACGCTCCTGGCTTGCGGCGACGCAAAACAAGCGGCGCAGGTCGATATCGGGGTTATCTCGGAGTCCGTACGGTCTCCGGTGGATGGCCTGCGGGTACTAGAGCAATGAGGCGGTGCGGCGACCCCCCTAGTCAAAACCACGTGAAAAACGCGGACGATTCGCCGCGGCCGTTATCCGGGCCGTCCGTGATCGCTTGCAGGACGTTAGAGAACGAGGGCGGCTTGCGTTGAGCGCAGCGCCAACTTGACCGGGAGAAACCAGGATGGACATTGCACGCTATCATAAGGCCCGGATCGGCAATCACGTGCTGAAGCCGGAGACCTTGATGCTTGGATACGGGTACGATCCGGCGCTTTCGGAAGGGTCGGTGAAGCCGCCAGTGTTCCTGACCTCGACCTTCGTGTTTCGAACGGCCGAAGAGGGGCGCGACTTCTTCGATTACGCGGCCGGACGTCGAGAGCCACCCGCCGAGGGGAGAGCGGGGCTAGTATACTCCCGCTTCAACCACCCGAATCTCGAAATCGTCGAAGACCGACTTGCCGCCTACGAGGGAGCCGAAGAAGGTCTCGTGTTCTCGTCCGGCATGGCCGCGATCACGACGGCCATCCTGACGGATATCAGGCCCGGCGACGTGATCTTGCACAGCCGCCCCCTCTATGGCGGCACCGAGGTGCTGATTGAGAAAACCCTGACACCGTTCGGCATCCAGGCCGAGGGATTCACGGACGGGCTCGATGAGCGTCACATTCGTGGCGCGGCTGAACGTGGCATGGCCAAGGGCCGCGTGGCGATGATTTTCATCGAGACGCCGTCCAATCCCCTGGACACACTTGTCGATATCGCACTCGTGCGGCGTCTTGCCGACGCGATCGGCAGCCAGCAAAACATGCGCCCGATCATTGCCTGCGACAACACCTTGCTCGGGCCGGTGTTCCAATCGCCTCTCGCACACGGCGCCGATCTGTCCATCTATTCGCTGACAAAGTATGTGGGTGGGCATAGTGATCTCATCGCCGGCGCCGTCATCGGCTCGCACCAGCATCTGAGGCCGATCCGCGCCCTGCGCGGCGCCATCGGGACCCAGCTCGACCCGCACTCGTGCTGGATGTTGAGCCGTTCGCTGGAAACAGTGTCGTTGCGCATGGAGCGCGCGGCCACCAGTGCCGCGAAGGTGGCGCAATTCCTGGCCGAGCATCCGCAAGTGGTGCGTGTTCATTACCCGCCGCTGCGTTCTGCTGATGATCCGGCGCGCCAGCTGATGGAGCGGCAATCGCGCTCCGCCGGCTCGACATTCTCGTTCGAGATCAAGGGCGGACAGGCGGAGGCGTTTGCATTCCTCAATCAGCTCGAGGTGTTCAAGTTGGCGGTGAGCCTCGGGGGTACGGAATCGTTGATTTGCCACCCGGCGACGACCGTGCATTCCGGGCTCTCAGAGGAAGCGCGGGGTGCCATCGGGATTACGCCCGCTTTGATCCGGGTCTCGGTTGGCATCGAACATCCTGACGATCTTATCGCTGATATGGCACGAGCCTTTGAGCGGCCCAATGAATAATCCGGACGGCCAAAATGGCTCGGGCCATAAAGCGTCGGTCATCAGCCTTGCGGTTCGCAACGCCTGGGTTCGCCCTTACGCAACGCGTGCTACGACTCCCGGCGTTTTGCTTCATTCCACAGCTCGTCCATCTCCGCGAGCGTCGATTGCTCAGGTGTTTTTCCGGCTGTGGCGAGCGCTCGCTCGATATAACCGAAGCGGCGTTCGAACTTTTCGTTGGTGGTGCGCAGCGCCGCTTCCGGATCGGCGCCAAGATGGCGCGCAAGATTGGCAACGGCGAACAAGAGATCGCCGACCTCATCTTGCGCCGAGCGCGGCTCGCCTGACGCTAGCGCGGCCGCAACCTCATCGGTCTCCTCGCGGATCTTTGCGAGCACCGCCAGGGGATCGTTCCAGTCGAAGCCGACCTTGCCGGCCTTTTCCTGGAGCTTGAAGGCGCGCGTGAGGGCTGGGAGGGCAGGGGGGACGCCCGCCAGCGCGCCCGTGCTGCGCTCCCGGGCGTCCTTTGGATCAACCTCCCGGCGCGCGGCCCGCTCGGCTTTCTCCTGCGCCTTGATCCGGTCCCACAGCGCATTGACCGCCTCGAAATGGAGACCGCGCGCGTCGCCGAACACGTGCGGGTGGCGCCGCACCAGCTTTTCCGTAATCGCCTCGACCACGTCGCCGAATCCGAAAAGGCCTGCTTCCTCGGCCATCCGGGCGTGAAACACCACCTGCAACAGGAGGTCGCCAAGTTCGTCCCGCAGATCCTCGAAATCACGCCGTTCGATCGCGTCCGCGACCTCATAGGCTTCCTCGATGGTGTAGGGCGCAATGGTGGAGAAGTTCTGCGCCAGATCCCATGGGCAGCCGGTATCGGCTGCGCGCAGCGCCGCCATAATCTCGATAAGACGGGTGATATCGCGCGAGGGAATGACATTGGCCATCGAAGTTGCGCGCTCGGGACCGCCGACCGATGTCGCAGGGGGAATGCGCGCGACTTGATCTGCGCTTCCCTTAGACTTGGAAGTTCGTTGCATGCCGATGCTTTCCCTCAAAGGATTTTCGAATGAAGCCTGGCCACACACGCAAGTGATCTTGTGGACGCAATGTTTGGCGCGTTCGGCGACCTTTATAACGCCGCACCACAACAGCGCATTGGGGCTGACCGCGGGCGCAAGCGGACGGTCTGCCGGATGATTCCACGACGCCCGCCTTTGTGCTGAGGTGCTACCAAGGCGGTGCGCCGCAATGCAAGCTGATTTCCGCTCGATGTCATGATGCCGGCCGCGCAGCCGCATCGCTCGCACCTAACATGACGCTTTGCGGTTTGCCGGCACCCGCCGCGGATGTCCCGATTGATAATGCAGACGCGACCGCAAGGGTCGCCCCCGGGGCTCGCGACGACCGTATTCAGGCCCAAGATATCCACTGCGATCTCGCGTCGCGCCCGCGCATATTGGTTTTGCATCTTGACATCAGAACAAACAACGAACAGAAAGCAGTCCCGTGCGGGCGGGGAGGAATCGTTTTTGTCGAGGATAGCCGAGGAGGGCCCTGCGGTTGGCCCCAGTTGAGCGGGCGCCGGGATGGCTCGCCGTTCGATGCTGGCGGAGCCGGCCATGGCCCCGCATCGGGGGGGACGATCAATGGATTATCGTACGCTCGAAACGCTGCAACATAGGCATCCTGCGTGGCGGCTGCTTAAGGCCGACCATGCGCCCCTCATCATTTGCTTCTTGCACGAGACCTTCATCCGCCCGAACGTGCGTACCCTGGCGCAGGGCGAGCTCGTCGCACGGTTGGAGGACTGTCTGTTTTCCCTGCGGGCCGATCTTGGCGAGGACAAGTTTCCTCGCGAGGCCGCCCATTATCTCGATAATTGGGCCTCTGACGAACATGCCTGGTTGCGCAAGTACTATCCACCAAACAGTGACGAGGTCCATTTCGACCTCACGCCGGCAACCGAACGGGCCATAGACTGGATTTTCGACCTTGGACAGCGGCGTTTCGTCGGCACCGAATCGCGACTGATGGCGATCTTCGATCTGCTGCATCAACTTGTCCAAGGAACCGAGATGGACCCGTGGGCGCGAATCAGCGAGCTTGAGCGCCGCAAGCAGGAAATCGACCAGGAGATCACGCACATCCGCGACGGCGCACTTTACGTGCTCGATGCGACCCAGATCAAAGAGCGATTTTCGCACATCGCGACGATGGCGCGCGGACTGTTGTCGGATTTCCGGGAGGTTGAGCAGAACTTTCGCGATCTCGATCGCGCGATTCGTGAGCGAATTGCGACCTGGGACGGAGGAAAGGGCGCGCTCCTCGACGAAATATTCGGCGAGCGCGACGCCATTGCGGATTCCGATCAGGGCAAGAGCTTTCGCGCGTTCTGGGATTTCCTGATGTCGCCGTCGCGCCAAAGCGAGCTGACGGAGTTGTTGTCGAGGGTGTTCGAACTCGATCCCGTCCAGGAGCTCAAGCCGGATCGACGCCTGCTGCGCATTCATTATGATTGGGTGCAGGCGGGCGAAAATACCCAACGCACCGTGGCGCGGCTCTCCGAGCAGTTGCGGCGCTATCTCGACGACAAGGCATGGCAGGACAACCGTCGGATCATGAAGCTCGTGAGGGACATCGAGCAACGCGCTGTCGCGATTCGTGACACGGCGCCGGCCGGGCCGGTGATGGCTCTCGATGAGCCGGCACCCGACATCGCCCTGGTGATGGATCGACCGCTGTTCACGCCGCCGTTAAAACCGCAAATCGAGGAAATTGCCGCCGATGCCGTCGAAGACGTGCCGTCGGATGCACTTTTCAACCATGTCTATGTGGACAAGGAACGTCTGGCCGGGCGCATCCGACGCGCGCTGCAGACGCGATCGCAGGTATCACTTGTCGATTTGGTAGAGGCGCATCCGCTTGAGCAGGGCCTGGCGGAGCTTGTGGCCTACGTGAGTCTTGCGGCGGCCGAAGCCGCCTGCGTCATTGACGATGCACAGCGTCAGACTGTGAGATGGACCGACGGTGAGGGCAGCGCTCGACAAGCGACGCTGCCGATGGTGGTGTTCTGTCGTCCGGTCGCATCGGCCGGCCGACCGGGAAGACGGCGATGACGGAGGCAAACGCGCTTTCCATCACCGTCGTCTCGCTGATGAAAGGCATTGCCGACCGCGAAAGCGATCCCGCCCTGTGGCAGTCGCTGATCGGCATTCAGGCGCGGGTTCGCGACTACGTCGCCTGCCTTGGCCTAGACCTTGTGCTCGATGAATCGGAAGGCTTTGCCTACCTTCGGCAGAGGTCGGCAGAGGAGGGGGCGGGAGAATTCCCACGGCTCGTTCCACGCCGGCAGCTTGGCTACCAACTCAGCCTGATGCTGGTGCTGTTGAGAAAAAAGCTGGCGGAATTCGACGCCACCAGCGGCGAGTCACGCCTTATTCTTGGCCGCGATGACATCGTTGAGATGATGCGTCTGTTTCTTGCCGAGACCGGCAACCAGGTCCGGCTGACCAGCCGAATCGAAGCCGATATCAATCGCGTCGTGGAGATGGGGTTCCTGCGACGGCTGCGCGGGACGGATGACAGATTTGAAGTCCGACGTATCCTCAAGGCTTTCGTCGATGCCCAATGGCTCGCCGAATTCGACCGGCGCCTTGCGGCTTACCGGTCCCATGCGTCAAGCGAGCAGGTAGCGGTCGAATGAACGAAATGCTTGTGAGCCCTCCCGTCGCGTCCGCCGAAGCCCCGCAACCCGAGCCTGCGCCGCAAACCGGCGAGGCGCTCGGCTTGGATCCCCGGCCGCAAACGCGGGCGGAACTCCGCCTAGACTGTCCGTCGCCGGTGGGGGAGGGCAGGGCGGGTGCCGCTCGTGCCGGGATGCGCCTTCACCGCTGCGAATTCTTCAACTGGGGAACCTTTCACGGACGCGTCTGGGGGCTTGACCTCAACGGCGACAACACGCTGCTGACGGGAGACATCGGGTCCGGGAAATCCACCCTTGTTGACGCAATCACCACGTTTTTGGTGCCGACTCAGAAGATTTCCTACAACAAAGCCGCCGGCGCGGATTCGAAGGAACGCGACCTGAAGTCATACGTCCTCGGGCACTTCAAATCCGAGCGCGGCGACGCCGGTTTCGCGGCAAGGCCGGTGGCGCTGCGGGGGCTCAACACCTATTCGGTCATCCTGGGCCGGTTCCGCAACGACGGCTTCCAGCAGGAAGTGACTCTGGCGCAGGTGTTCTGGTTCAAGGACGCGCACGGACAGCCAAGCCGGTTTTACGTTGTTGCGGATCAACCGCTCGCTATCTCGGAGCACTTCAGCGACTTCGGCGCCGACATCAATGCGTTGAAGAAGAGATTGCGGGCGATGCAGCGCGTTGAGGTGCACGATACCTTTCCGCCCTACAGCGCCTCGTTTCGCCGGCGCTTCGGCATCGAGAACGAACAGGCGCTCGACCTTTTCCATCAAACGGTGTCAATGAAATCGGTGGGGAACTTAACCGAGTTCGTGCGCCATCACATGCTCGAAACGTTTCCGGTCGAGGCGCGCATCGATGCACTGATGGCGCATTTCGACAACCTCAACCGAGCGCACGAATCGGTTCTGAAGGCGAAGGCGCAAATCACGCGCCTGACCCCTCTGATTGCCGATTGCGATCAGCACACGACGCTCATGCAGGAAGCGCAGACGCTGCGCGGCTGCCGGGATGCCCTGCGCGCCTTCTTTGCCGGCGTGAAGGCGGGGCTGCTCGAGCGACGTTGCGAAAGCTTAGGCTTGGATCTCGACCGGCTGTCCGAACGCATTGCCGTACTCGATGACAAGGAAGGCAATCTTTACAGCCGGCGCGATGAAATCAAACGCGCAATCGCGGAGAATGGCGGGGATCGCATCGAGAACCTCAAACGCGAGATCGCCGCACGGGAAACTCTCAAGAAAGACCGCATGGGGCGCGCCGAGCAGTATGCCGGATTGGCCCGCACGGCCGGGCTGCCTGACAGCTCAGACGCGGATGCTTTCGCAGCCAATCGCGCCGTGATCGCGTCGGAGAGCGAAGCCATTGCGGCCCGAAAAGCCGAGACACAGAATGCCATCACCGACGAATCTGTCGCGCTCCAGCAGCTGCGCATGCAGCACCTGGAAATCGACCGAGAAATCGAGTCCCTGAAAAAGCGCCGTTCGAACATCCCGGCGAACATGCTGGCGATTCGCGATAGTCTGTGCCGCGAACTGAGAGTTGATGAAGAAAAATTTCCTTTTGCCGGAGAATTGATCCAGGTCCGGGAAGAGGAGACTGCGTGGGAAGGCGCAATCGAACGCGTCCTGCATAGCTACGCTCTGTCGCTGCTGGTTCCGGACGAAGATTATCCGCGGGTCGCCGAGTGGGTTGAGCGCACGCACCTCCGCGGCCGGCTGGTCTATTACCGGGTGAGAGC
>JASHYD010000892.1 GCA_030043175.1 Xanthobacteraceae bacterium
ACGAACGACAAGGTCGGCCATAGCGGCGGGGTTCCGGCTGACGAAGGTAGCCCCGGCACTCGGCGCTACCGCTGAGCTGAAGCGGCCTCGATCTCGGCCATCAACGCAGCATCGCATCAACTGCCGGCCGGGAGCCGTTCTCACGCGGGCCTACGCCAAGCCACAAGCGTTCCTGATCTACCAACAAATGTCGCCCGGGCGGCGCAATGTAGATGCGTCCATTCTTTCTGACCTCGCCTTCGGTCGCAAGAGTAGCCGGCAAATGGCCAGCAGCACTCAGCAACTGATCGAGTTCCGAGCGAAATTCAAGCGGCAGATGAATCGTCACCAGGATCGCAGCTGGAAAGTCCTGATCAAACCCTTTGGCCAGGAAACGCAGAGCCTCAAAACCACCAGCAGAGGTGCCGATGGCCACGATGTCGCGATTGGCCATGCTACCTCCGTCGAAAAGTCCCCGCCAGCACTCAACGGCCATTGACGAAACAGGTTCCGACCCAGTTCACCCCGCTGAGCGAACATCCACCGTTTGCCCGCAATCGCGCCGGGTGTTCGGGTGGTGCCAACTACGTTCAACACACGACGGACTGAGGCGTGAAGCCGTGCCGGGCGGCCAATCACTGCGGCAGCGATCGCCTGCTGGCTAGATGCGTGCCGCTCTTCTGACTGTCCGATGGTTTGATTGGCCTCATGGTCCTGCGGTGCCGCTCGCAATCGCTTTGAGCGCCGCGGCGTCGGCCCGGCGATCGACTTTCGTCTCAAACCATTTGCTCCCTTCGATAGTTGCCGTACCGATCCGATCGAGGGCTCACAGCGGCTATGGGACAATTCCTGCGGCTATGGGACAATTCCTGCCATTTGCAGCGCAGCAAAGGGGTAACGCAGTTTATTCGATAGGTCGTTCGGGCGCGAACGGCACTCTGGAAAAAAAAGGGCCGCCTGGGCTAGGCGGCCCTCCTAGTCTAGCTCCGCAGCAGGACCTATCTCTCCGCCGAGTGACCTCGCGCGCGGCTGCCGAACGGGCTGGTGCCGTCAACCTCGCAGAGTTCGCGGCGCGTAGACGCGTGCCTCAGGCGCTTGTGGTAGAGACCGCGCTCGGCTCTTATCTTTTCTTTCGCCGGATAGCTCAGAAGCGACTGGAGGCAGCGCTTCGGGCGCCGTCTTGACCGTCTGAACCGGCAAATGGAATGAATGGAGCGTCATATCACCATCATGAATGAGGCGCTCGCGCTGTTCGTTTGGTTCTGGTTGACCACAACGCCCTATGCTCGCAGATACGGGGCAAGCCGCCGTCCAGACCAAAGGTAAAGAGTGTTACGAAGGATATATCGAGGCCCTCGTGCACCATCTCGCAAAGGGATACGCCCTATTGTAGCGAAAGAGATCTCGCAGGACATGGATCGCCGCGTCCTCGGAGACAGCGATGACCGATCATAACAGCTCGGCGGCCGTAGCCGCGTGCGATAAACACCCTCCTGTGAGGCTTGTGCGTTAAGGTCCGCCAAGAAGCTTGAGGTTTTCAGCATCGCCGCGACCGGAAAAAGATCCGGCAAGCGCCTAAGAAAGCTCGCAGGAAATTGCTTGGCTTTGTCATCAGGCGCATGGGACCCGGGCTATCATTTCTTAACCGTGTGCACAGGCTAATTGATCCCAAGGTCATGCAGCGTGCAGACGCCAACAGCATGCTTATGCTCTCAATCAGATCGATCAATGGCTGCCTTTCCCCACGCCCCTCGGGTGGTCGTTGATTAACGCAATTGGCCCTGGCCACTAAATCGCTGGGGCCAATTGCTTGTTTGGATATGTGCCTCCCATCGCATGTGCTGTGACGGACAATCAGCATTTAGCCCGCGCCCACCCCCTCCAGCGGAGTCGCAATGCTCATGGCATTTGGTCGCAAGCCGGGAGCACTGATCAAGGCGTTGTAGATCGTAGCGCGGGGTTCATCCGTGCATGCGTCGCATGGCTTCCGTCCGAGCTTGGGCCCGAGCAAATCGAATTATTCACGCGGCAAAAGTCTTGAAATGGTAGATATCAACCTTCTATCGCTCGCAAGGGACTTGCGAGCACGTGCTCAAGAGATCTTGGCTCGAGCCGAAACCATGTACGACACGGACGCTGAACGGACGATGCGCGAGGTTGCTGCCCGCCACGAAAAATTGGCGCAGCGGGTCGAACAAGGGTTCGGTGCGGCAGGAATGTAGGAAAAGGCTTGCGCGTGATAGCGGGCGCGGTGGCAGCGTGGATGCAGCCTCAATAGCGGTGCGACATTCACACCAGTACCGCCGCGCAGACCTTCGGATGAGATAACACGCGCCATCCTGATCGGCGTGAATCTTGGCCCGACCCCTCCCTCACGGATCCCCCCCCCGTCACGATCCTCACGATCCTATGGCTCGCAGCGCTACGTTGTGAAGGGCAAATAGCGGAGCGCTCAGATTCCTGAAACTGGGATTCCTCTTCATGCCGCCCGCAGCTCTGCTCGCGCTCGCGGACTTCACTGTCCGATCCATGAAAGCCGGGAACAACCGTCCGTGCAGGAAATTAGCGCGTTTTGGCTGTATCTAATCATCGCCCTGGCCGGAGGTTTGCAAGCATGGGGCCCGCCTATGAACGGTGCGTTGCGCAACTCCCTCACCAATCCTTGGCTCGCCAGCTTCGTGTCCTTCATCCCTGCCGCAGCCTTTTTTGGGTGTCTCTGGCTTTGTCAACCGCGTCCGCTGACAACGACTGATGGCCTCACCATGATGCCGTGGTGGGCTCCGTTGGGCGGTCTGGTCGGTGCATTCGCGGTCGTTGCAGGATTAGCAAAAAAATCGCTCTCGTCCCGCGCAGTCAGCCATGCCTGTACAACTGCCACGTCAAGCGGTTTCCCCGGCCTCCTCGAGTTGGCCCCAATGTTGCCTACGGGCCCGCATTTTCATGACCGCGCCCCGAGCCCAATACCTACCTAGGAGACGCGGGGAAGAAATCGGCGAGAGATTATTTCTTCAGCCTAGCGTCGAGCCCTTCATTCATTTTTTGATAGTCTTCCTCAAATAACTTCAATGCTATTTCGAATAGGTCCAGTTGGTGCCTAGCAATCTCTGTACATAGCCCCTTGCTCTGAAGCTTAGTCACCATTGCTCGTTGTTGATCGGCAAGCTTCCGACCCGCCTCCAACCGACGGCGGGTCAGCTCAAGACGTTCTGATTGATTACCCTGAATAGACATAGCTGACCCACTCAGCGTTCGTTGACCAGACAGAGCACGTAAGTTCCCAAAGGGAACCGCTAAAACACTTTCGGTATTAAGGGATGGTCTATGCATTGCTAAAGAAAAAAACCGGATGGCCCAGGGTTGGGGAGCGTAGGGGCAAGGCCGATCTGGTCGGTGTAGTAGTCAGGGAAATATGTCTGTTACAAAGTAGCTGGGTTTTCTAACGCTAAAATGAACGTTCTTCAGCCATGAAATTTCGGTGAGTTATGCGTTACCAGCTCTGTTCTTCAAAGCAGGCCAAACTGCGTGCCGCAACAATGTGACCCCGACCCCAGGCCACTCAAAACTCAATCGCCTCGGAGGTCGGGGCCACCGCCCACCCCATCCCGCTGAAATGAATAAACCCCATTAGCGGGAACGAAAAGGAGCCCTCTATCGATTGTTGTGATTATGTGGCAAACCGGACACACCTCTGGCGAAAGGGCGCCAAAGGGCAGAAACGTGTCTTGATCTTGTCAGTAAAGCGGAGTCTAGATGATATTAGTTTGTCCACCAAGGGCAACGGCCCCGACCTACCCCCCGCCCCATACCTCAGGTCGGGGCCACTCCGATCGCTGCATGGGTGTCCACGGCGCGCAAGCATTCGCTCTAATCACTAGCAAGAAACCTAACCTGGGTGCGGCGATCTCATGCGGCTTCGGGCAGCGGCCGGATCTCGACCTGGAAGCCGAGCTTGGCGATCTGGGCGGCGAGGCGCCTGGCTTTGATCTCGGTGGAACGGCGATCGAAGTGGTCCGCACCGAGGTCTTGATGTTCGGTGCCATTCTTCAGCATGTGGTAGATTGCGGTG
>JASHYD010000893.1 GCA_030043175.1 Xanthobacteraceae bacterium
GATGTCATGATAGATTTCGACGTCGATGCCGATGACGTCGACAACTTGCTTGGTCAGCAGGTTGACATCATCAGCGCCCTTGTCGGCGATCCAACGCACCGCCCGTTCCGACAATCCGATCTCGTTAAGATAGGCGCCGAGCGCTGCGTTGCCGCTGCCGCTGGCAAGGCGCGTGTCGGCGTTGAACACCCCATGAAAGCCAATATGCGCTGTAGCCGTCATCAAGCGCCTGCTGCCACCGAGCCACGCGACCGCGCACGCCGACGAGCATTCATCAGCGATTAGGGTGGTGAATCTCTTCGCCCGAATGGCGCGGCCGATGCGAATCCCGGCAACAGCACTGCCGCCAGGTGACTGCAGCACAACAACCGCGTTCGACAGCAGTCCTGGCCCTGGTCAACTTCGTCGCCGAACTGGAATCCGCCCGTCACTAGAACGATCGGTGTCCCGTTGTTGAGTGTCTTCACCGTGATCGTTGCGGCATGGGCATAATTCACGGCTGTCATTACCGCGACAGCAGCAGCAACTGCGATTCTAACAGCACCCCGCCGTTCATCTTCACCCTGATGTCGCGCCAAAGGCGACGCCGCAACCAGGTCGAATAGCCTCACCCGCAACGGGAACCAGCAAGGCCCACGAGTTACATTGGCGCACCGAGTTGCCGGTGTCTCGGCCTACGGCAGTCTTCACAGCCGGCCTCGATCGCTTTGTCCTGGCCTGAGCTGCCCTGCTTGCTCCGCCGCTTCGATGATGCCGAGCGCCAGGCGGTCCTTCATGGCTGCGGAGGATAGGACCCGTGACGAGATTGACCCTTGAACTCGATTCGCGGGATACCCGACCAGCTCCCTATCGCGCGACCGCAAACGGTGCCTCCCTGACCATGAGCCTGGGCGCAGCATCTGCGGGGCGCATGGGCGGGCGAGCGTCATCGGGTCTGTAGGCGCGCGAAACGGGTGCGAAAACGCCTCGCGTGATGCATGATCCGGGCTAGCCCAGGGCTAGCCCGCCTGGGCGTGAGACATGACATCCCGCGCGAGCGGAGCGTCCCAACGACAACACCAATGGGAGGAAATCCGATGCCCAGATTTGACATCCTCTTGCCGGCGGCGCTCGCCGCAGCGGCGCTGAGCGGACTCGCCGCTTCTGCGTCCTTTGCGGCGGACAAGCCGGCGGCGAACGCCGCGGCGGCCCCCATCACCGCCCAGCAGGCCATCGACCTCCAGGACAAGTTCCTGCGCGCCCTCTACGGCACGGACCTCACTGCCATCTCGGCCCTTCTGTCCGAGGATGTCACCTTCACCCACCCGAACGGCATGGCGCTGGACAAAAAGGGCGAGATGAACCTGATGTCCACCGGGCCCCTGCCCCGCTACCGGAAGCTGGAGCAATCCAACATCAAGGCGAGGATCTATCCCGGCGCCGCCGTGCTGACCGGCGACGTCACCTTCACCCCGCTACCCAAGGAGGGAGCGCCGCCACCGACGCCCAACACCTACCGCATGGCCACCGCTTGGGCGGATGAGGAGGGCGTGTGGCGCATGGTGAGCTGGCAGCTCGTCGCCATCGCCAAACCCAGGGCGGGCGGGTCCCCCTAAAGCCGGCGACCCGCCCCGGCGCCGCGCCCGGAGCGGCGGCCCCGCCCGCTGCGCCCACGTCGGGCGAGTAACCTGATCCAGTTGGAGACCGCCGCATCTACCGCCCGGAGTTTTGGATGGGCCTGCAGGCAACGTACGATCTGAGCAAAGCACAACAGGAACGCGGTCGCGCGGTGCAACGCGACGTTGAGCGGCGCGCCGTGTGAGGTCATGCCCATCTACGACGTAGCGATCATCGGTCTCGGCGTCATCGGCAGCGCCGCGCTTGCGGCGCTCGCGCGGCGCGGCTGCCGCGTCATCGGGGTCGACAGGTTCGCACCGGGGCATGATCGCGGCTCCTCACACGGCACGACCCGCGTGATCCGGCTCGGCTATTTCGAGCACCCCTCTTATGTGCCGCTGCTGCGCGCCGCCTATCCGTTATGGCGGGAGCTTGAGGCGCGGTCGGGTCGGTTGCTCCTGACGATCACCGGCATTCTCGAAATCGGGACGCCTGAAAGCGACCTCGTCGCCGGCACGCTGCACTCCTCACGGATCCATGGCCTGCCTCACGAAATCCTCGACGCGCGGACCCTGATGAAGCGTTTCCCGGCATTTCACGTGCCGCATGATTTCATCGGCGTGTTCCAGCCGGACGGCGGCTTCGTGCGGGCACAGCCGACCGTCGCGGCGCTGCAGGAACTCGCGTCAGGTTCCGGCGCGGAACTCAGGCGCAAGCAGCGGGTGGTTGCGGTCGAACCGCACCGCAGCGGTGTGCGCGTGACGACCACACGCGGCGACGTTCACGCCGGGTGCGCCGTCGTGGCGGCCGGACCTTGGGTGAAATCGCTGCTGCCGCAGCTCGGTGCGCCGATCCGGGTGACACGACAGGTGGTGGGTTGGTTCGAGCCTGCACAGCACCTGCGCCCTTGCTTCGCGGCGGAGAGCTTCCCGGTGTTCCTGCTACAGAATCCTGATGGTGTCTTCTACGGATTTCCGGGCGACGCTGATGGCGTCAAGGTCGCAAAGCACCACCATCTTAATGAGGCGGTTGATCCGGAGCGCTATGATCACAGCGTGTCGGCCGCGGACGAGGCCATCATCCGCGCCGTGCTCAAGGCGCATTTGCCGGATGCCGAGGGTCGGCTCCTCGCCGCTCAGACCTGCCTTTACACCATGACGCCGGACGGCGATTTTATCATTGATCGGCTGCCTGGATACCCGCAGGTGATCGTCGCTGCGCCGTGCTCCGGCCATGGCTTCAAGTTCGCGCCGGTCGTCGGCGAAATCCTTGCCGATCTCGCCGTCACGGGCAGTACGGACCATGACATTGCACGCTTCTCCTTAGCACGGTTTTCCCCCCCGTCCCCGGCCTGATCCTTTGCGGCCAGCAGGCGCGGGCAGGACGGCGGAACAGGGAGGATAGCGCCCCATCATCGACTGCCTCGAGCGCAAGGCCGACACGGGTCTCGCATCGGGGCCGCACAGGCCGAGGGCTCATAGCGCGCTGCGGTTTGTGGCAACCTGCGCCGGCGTTGCTAAGGCCGGACGCCGCGTGCAAGATGCCGGTCAAAACGGCACGCAAGATCATGGGGAAACGCCATGCTTGGATTGATGCAGGATTGGCAGCTGCTGTGCCATCGCGTGATCGACCACGCGGCGACCCACCACGCCAATCGAATGGTGGTTTCGCGCTCGGTCGAGGGGTCCACTCACGCCACCGACTACGCCGCCATTCGCGCCCGTGCCCTCAAGGTTGCTCAACGCCTCGAACGTGACGGCATCAGGATCGGCGACCGTGTGGCAACGCTCGCCTGGAACACGTGGCGACACCTTGAAGCCTGGTACGGCATTACGGGCATTGGCGCGATCTATCACACGGTCAATCCGCGGCTGTTCGCCGAGCAGATCGTGTGGATCATCAATCACGCCGGAGACCGCATGGTTCTTGCCGACCTCACCTTCGTACCGCTTCTCGAACAGCTCGCCGACAAGCTGCCGAACATCGAGCGCTACATCGTGTTGACCGACGCCGCTCACATGCCGCAGACGGCGCTGCGCAACGCTGTCGCCTACGAGACGTGGATCGCCGAAGCGGACGGCGATTTCGCCTGGAAATCATTCGACGAGAATACCGCCGCCGGCATGTGCTACACCTCCGGCACCACGGGCAATCCCAAGGGCGTCGTCTATTCGCATCGCTCCAACCTCCTGCTGGCGCTAACGGCGAATGGGCCCGACGCATTCGCGCTGTCGTCGCGCGATACGGTGATGCCGGTAGTGCCGCTGTTCCACGCCAACGGCTGGTCGATCGCCTTTTCGGCCCCAATGGCGGGCGCAAGTCTGGTGATGCCCGGCCTAAAGCTCGACGGGGCGTCGATTCACGAAATGCTGACCACCTACAAAGTCAGCTGTACGGCGGCGGTACCGACGATCTGGCTGATGCTGCTGCAACACCTCGAAGCGACCGGCGGGAAGCTGCCTTATCTCAAACGTGTCGTGATCGGCGGCTCCGCGTGCCCGCGGATCATCGCGCAAAAATTCCAGGACGTGTATGGCGTAGAGGTGATCCACGCCTGGGGCATGACCGAGATGTCGCCGCTCGGGTCGCTCTGCACGCTCAAACCAGAATACGCATCCCTGACGGGCGCGGCCAAGTTGGACGTGCAGTTAAAGCAAGGCCACCCACCGTTCATGGTCGAGATGAAGATCGAGGATGACGCCGGCACGCGGGTGCCGTGGGACGGCAAATCGTTTGGCCGCCTGATGGTGCGGGGGCCCGCGGTTGCACGGGCCTACTACAGGGACGATAACGATATTCTCGACCAGGACGGATTCTTCGATACCGGCGACGTCGCCACCATCGATCGGTACGGCTACATGCAAGTCACCGACCGGTCGAAGGACGTGATCAAATCCGGCGGGGAATGGATCTCCTCGATTGATCTGGAAAATCTTGCGGTCGGCCACCCGAAGGTCGCGGAGGCTGCGGTGATCGGCGTCCACCATCCCAAATGGGACGAGCGCCCGTTGCTGGTGATTGTGATGAAAAAAGACGAATCCCTCGGCAAGGACGACATTCTCGGCTACTTGCGCGGCAAGATCGCCAATTGGTGGATGCCCGATGACGTCGTGTTCGTTGACGAAATTCCCCATACAGCGACCGGCAAAATACAAAAAACCATTCTGCGCGAGCGCTTTAAGGATTATCGGTTGCCGACCGCATAGCGCTTCGCGCGGCATTTCACTGATTAGGCCCTCGCGACCATCCGCCGCTACGCGAGCGCGCTTGACGCGGTTCGCACGTTCTTGGTTCGGGTCAACCGCAAAAACTGACTGCCGCGCAGCGGCCGGCTCATGGGTTCCTTTCGGGTTGCGGCCGCCGCGGATTGATCCATGTCGTGCGACTGTTGCGCGGCACAACCGTCGCCTGTATGGATGTGCGCCGCGGCGGGCGCAGGAGTCGATCCGAGATGCCCCTTCGGACCCCCAGATCGCAGCCTTCGCTCGTTCCCCTTGACGATGAGCTTAAGAGGGGGTGAAGCATAACCGTCGCGGATCCTGTCGACTCCACGCCGGCATCGGCGCCGCCAGAATCGGGCAGCGTCGCAAATGAGAGCTCTGCTGACCCCTCCCGAGTGGGAGGCGCTCAGAAGCATCTGTACCGAAGGATGACCCTGCGATGTCCGTGGTCATGACCCGCCTGCGCGTTTTGGAGATGCCGCCCTCGCGGCTCGCCACCTGGGCGCGTCGGATCGCCGTTTTCTCGCTCGCGGTCGCAGCGCTGGCCGTCCTCATCGAGCGTGCGGACCTGCTCGAGATCGGGCCCGTGCTCGTCACCTTCGGGGCGGCGCTGGCGCTTTCCATGCTGGCGATTGCGCTGGCGCTCGCGTCCTTCGTCGTCCTATGGAACAATGGCGGCCCAGGATTCGCCCAGGCGATTACAGCAGTGCTGATCGGCGTCGGGCTCCTCGCCTACCCGGGCTACCTTGCCTATACGGCGAGGAGATTACCGCTGATCACCGACATCACCACCGACCCCATCGATCCGCCTCGCTTCGAGATCGTGGCGCGCCTGCGCCCGCCGAACCGCAGCCTCTATCCTGGCCTTACCGCCGCGCAACTCCAGAAAGAGGCTTGGCCGGATATCGAACCGCTGATGGTCAGCGTCACCCCCAAAGCCGCCTATGACGGAGCCATGGCGGTGATCACGAAACGCAAATGGCACGTGGTCGATGCGCAAGCGCCGTCGACCAGTCGCGATGGACACATCGAGGCCATAGCCCGCACGCCGATCATGGGCTTTCGTGATGACGTGGTCGTACGCATCCGACCGACGCGCGAGGGCGCGAAAATTGATATCCGCTCGGCCTCGCGCTTTGGCACCTCGGATTTTGGAACGAATGCGGCACGCGTGCTCACGTTGCTTGACGACATCGACGACGCCGCAACGCCCGAAAAGCCCGAGCGGGAGGAGCGCACGAAATCAGCCCCGAAAGCTTCCGCGAAGCCTGGTCAGGGCGGCAAGCGATAACGGCCAGCAATCGACGGTGCGCCGTCGGTCACGACCCGTCCTCGCGCGGTCAGATCCTCCAGATGCGCCAAGGTCGACAAAGCAGCTGCGCCAGAAAGCCGCGGATCGAGCCCGATATAGATCGCCCGCACCAGTCCCGCGATGTCGCTCTCACCTTTGCCGAGGCGATGCAGAATTGACGCCTCCCGGCCGCGGCGGTGAGCGATATATCGGGCGACGAAATCCGGCGCATTGGGGATAACGTCGCCGTGCCCCGGAAGATAAACCGTCTCGGGCCGAGCCGCGAGCCGATCGAGGGAGGCCATGTAATCCCTCATGGAACCATCTGGCGGCGCCACGATCGAGGTCGACCAGCCCATCACGTGATCGCCGGAAAACAGGATGTCGGTGCCCGTGAGCGCAAAGGCCATGTGATTTGCCGTGTGCCCGGGGGTGGCGATCGCTTCGAGCGCCCAGCCGTCCCCGACGATCGCATCGCCATCGGCGACGCGGTGATCCGGCACAAAATCAGTGTCGCCGCCGGCGTCGAGCCGTGCGGTTTCGCCGATGAATAGCGGCCGCGACGAGCGATGCGGCCCCTCCCCCACTGTGGGGGCACCGGTCATCTCCTTGAGGGGTGCGGCACCCGGAGAGTGATCGCGATGGGTGTGGGTGATGATGATGTGCGTCACCGTCTCACCGCGCACCGCCTCGAGCAACGCAGCAGTGTGACGCGCATCGATTGGCCCCGGATCGATGATCGCAACGCTGCCGCGGCCGATGATGT
>JASHYD010000894.1 GCA_030043175.1 Xanthobacteraceae bacterium
CGCTATCGCTTCGATGGCGCTTGGTGCCTTCGCGGCGATCGGGCAGCACAATATCAAACGCCTGATGGCCTATTCGTCGATCGGTCACATGGGTTACGCTCTGATAGGGCTTGCGGCGGCGACGGGCGAGGGCGTCCAAGGCGTGCTCGTCTACATGGCGATTTATGTGGCGATGACGCTTGGAACCTTCGCGTGCATCGTTTCGATGCGGCGAAACCACAAGCCGTTCGAGGACATCACGGATCTTGCGGGCCTTGCACGCACCAATCCGGCTCAGGCATTCGTTCTCGCGATGCTGTTGTTTTCGCTCGCCGGAGTCCCGCCGCTGGCCGGATTTTTCGCAAAGTTCTATATCTTCCTTGCTGCAATCCAGGCCGGGTTGTTCGTTCTCGCCGTGCTTGGGGTGCTGGCGAGCGCCGTGGGCGCCTATTACTACCTATTGATCGTCAAAATCATGTATTTCGACGATCCCGCGCCGGCATTCGACCCGATGGGAAACGCCTTGCGTTCCATTGTGGCGGTGACGGGGATTGTTGTGATCTTGTTCTTTGTCTATCCGGGACCGCTCGTCGAGGCGGCGGCGGTCGCGGCGAAATCGCTGTTTTAATGGGATAATGGGAGCGCATCGTCGCATTCCTTGCGGTCAGGGCGTTTACGCCCGGCTTGGGCGGGCTATGGAGAGGGTCGGGGCCGTCTCACGCACGAAAGACGCGGGACCCAGTCGCGCAGAGGCGCGTCCTCACCGGGGAATTTCGCGCGCGCGACGCGCAAATTCCGACGCTTCCCGACCGGAGAGGTACCAAAGTGCTGCGTCAACTGCGCGGGAACCTGCTTCACTGATGACACCGAATCCCAACACCGTGGCGGTCCCGACCATCGTCCTTGACGTCGTGGACTCGACCAATGCGCAAGCGCTTCGGCTCGCGAGAGCAGGGGAGCGTGGGCCACTGTGGATCGTCGCCAAGCAGCAGAGCCGAGGGCGCGGACGGCGCGGGCGGGCGTGGATGTCGCCGGTCGGCAATCTTTATGCGACGCTGATGCTGACTGATCCGGCTCCGGCAAGGACGGCGCCGCAATTGGCATTCGTGGCAGCGCTCGCGCTGCATGACGCCGCAGTCGCCGGCGCGCCGGCGCTGGCGCCCCGCTTAGCCCTCAAATGGCCGAACGATCTGTTGTGCGGGGGGCGAAAAATCGCGGGCATTCTGCTCGAGGGCGAGGGCGACCCGATTGCGGTCGCAATCGGAATCGGCGTGAATTGCCGCGATCATCCGGATGCGACCGAGTTACCGGCGACGGATTTTGCCGCCGCGGGTGCAAAGGTGGACGCCGCTACGTTGTTTTCTCATCTGGCACAGGCCATGCAGGCGCGCCTCACTTTTTGGAACCGAGGCGCAGGTTTTGCCGGCGTCCGGGCCGCGTGGCTTGCCCGCGCTCTCGGGCTTGGGCAGGCGATCCGGGTGAGACTTGGCGAGCGCGAGGCGACTGGGTGTTTCGAGACAATCGACGACGCGGGCCGGCTGGTGCTGCGAACCGCGGCGGGCGACGTTGAAGCGGTTGGGGCGGGCGACGTGTTTCCTTTTGGGCAAGCCGGGTAGCACATTGTAGGATGGATGAGCCACCGGGTCCGGCCTTTGGCCGGCCCGATCGTAACTTAGCGAAACCTATCCGCCCCGATCTAACCTCCCCGCAAGCGGGAGGGTCTATCAATTTACCCTCGCCCCGTTGTGGCGGGAGGGTCGGGTGGGTTGCGGGCCATGATGGCTTTCGCTGGCCGCTCAGCCCGTCCTACGGTGGCAGCTTGGATGCGTGATGCGATGACGTTGCCGGCAGAAGAACTGGTCTTTGCACCGCTTGGCGGAGCAGGCGAGATCGGCATGAATTTGTCGCTTTACGGCCTTGGCTCGCAGCGCAAGAAGGCTTGGCTCGCCGTCGATCTCGGCGTCGCCTTCGCGGGTGAAGAACTGCCCGGCATCGAGGTGATCATGCCGGACATCCGTTTTCTTGACGAAGAGCGCCGCAATCTGGTGGGACTGGTGCTCACTCACGCCCACGAGGATCACTACGGCGCGCTCATCGATCTGTGGCCGCGCCTGAAGGTGCCGCTCTATGCGACTCCCTTTACGGCAGCGCTTCTGGAGGCAAAGCGTCTGTCGGAACCGGGCGCGCCGGAAATTCCCGTCACTGTCGTGCCGCTCGGCAGTCGCATCAAACTGCCGCCGTTCGATATCGAGTTCGTTCCCGTCGCTCATTCGATTCCTGAATCGAACGCTCTGATCATCCGCACAAGGCTCGGGACGGTTCTGCATACCGGCGACTGGAAGCTCGATCCAACCCCGGTGATCGGCCCGCCAACGGATGAGGCGAAATTACGCGACCTCGGCGACGCCGGCTGCCTTGCCGTCATCGGCGATTCCACTAACGCGGTGCGGGAAGGGCGGTCGCGCTCTGAACGCGACGTTGCCAGTTCGCTCAAGGAGCTGATCCGCAGCGCGCCCAAGCGCGTTGCGGTGACGACGTTTGCGTCCCATGTCGCACGCATCCGCGCGGTGGCCGACGCGGCGCGAGCCTGCGGCCGGGAGGTCGTGCTGGTCGGGCGCGCCATGGAGCGCGTCGTTCAGGTCGCCCGCGAGACCGGCTACCTCGACGGCGTGCAGCTTTTCCGCGGCACAGACATTTACGGCTATTTGCCGCCCGACAAGGTGGTGGCGCTGTGCACGGGCAGCCAGGGCGAGCCGCGTGCGGCGCTCGCCCGCATTGCGCTCGACGAGCACCCTGACGTGACGCTCGGCAAGGATGATCGGGTGATCTTTTCCTCGCGCACCATTCCGGGCAATGAAAAGGCGGTCAGTCGCGTCATCAACGGCCTGATCCGCCAGGGGATCGAGGTGATCACCGACCGCACGCACCTCGTTCACGTGTCCGGCCATCCGCGCCGGGCCGAACTTGAAGATCTCTATGGCTGGGTGAGACCGCGCATTGCTGTGCCGGTCCATGGCGAAGCGTTGCATCTAGCCGAGCATGCCGCGCTCGCCCGCCGGATCGGCGTGCCGGAGGCATTGATATGCAGCAACGGCGATGTGGTCAGGATTGCGCCGGGGCCAGCGAGCATCGTCGACGAATTACCGCAAGGCCGGCTTTACCGCGACGGCCGGCTGATTGTCGACGCCGAACAGCGCACGATTCCGGATCGCCGTCGGCTCGGCTTTGTCGGCGTCGTGTCGATCGCTCTCGCGCTCGACAGCAAAGGCACGCTCGCCGGGGAGCCGGAGATCGAAACGATTGGCATCCCCGAGCTGACAATGGATGGCCGCCGCCTCCATGACGTCGTCCACGAAGCCGCGATTGAGACGGTGGGCAGCCTGCCCCGCGCGCGGCGACGCGATCCGGATTCGGTCGCCGATTCGGTCAGGCATGGCGTGCGCGCTGCGGTCGCGGCGCAATGGGGCAAGAAGCCATTGTGCATCGTTCACGTTCTGACGATATGATGGCGCGGTCACTCGAGGCTCAGGCGCAACCCATCCCCACGCCCGCAGACGGGGGGCTTTTGCCCCAGCCTTTAGGCTGGGTATCCAGCGGAGGTTCGATGCTCGGCAGGCTCAATCACGTGGCGATCGCGGTGCGCGACATAACGGCCGCCGC
>JASHYD010000895.1 GCA_030043175.1 Xanthobacteraceae bacterium
GCAATTCATCGGACCGACATCGAAGGCGGTTAAGTTGCGTGCGTTGTGCGCAAGCGGATCGATCGGGTCTATGAATGATCGGGGAACTGATTGTTGGTGCCGGCACTATCGCGGGGGCGGGATTTGCCTATGCACGAGGGCGGCGTGTGCGGCTCTATCGCGATCTCGACGGTCATGTGGCGCGCATTGTGGACGCGCCGGCGCCTGATCTCGGTAACCTCGCGTGCCGCGAACTCCCTCGGTTCGTCGATCGTTTCGCAGTCCTGCCGGATGTTTTGCCGGCTCAGACCTTCGCTGCCCTTAGGACCGAAGCGGAGCGCCTGGTTGCGCCGGAGCGAAGCTTCGTGCCGGCCCACAAAAAGGGAGGCACGGTCGCCTACGAAAGCTTGATCGCATCGGCACCCGCGATCGTCTCCATCTATCACTGCGCTCACTTTCAGGATTTCATCTCACGCCTCGTCGGGGTGCGCGTTCGGGCAACGCCGATCAATGATCAAAGCTCGTTATCGTTACTATTCTACGACAAACCGGGCGACCATATCGGCTGGCATTATGACCACAACTTCTACCGCGGGCGGCACTTCACTATCCTGGTCACGATCGCGAATGTGGGGCAGGCCGCAGACGGTTTGAGCCATGCCGAATTGAAGGCGCGAATAGGAGGGCACGAAATCGCGGTGCGCACGCGGCCAAACGCCGCCGTGGTGTTCGAAGGCGCGCAGGTCCGCCACAAGGTGACGCCAGTCTATGCCGGCGAGAGGCGCCTGGTGCTGAGCATGACTTATTGTACCGATCCGAGCTCCTGGTGGTGGCAGAGCGTGTCGCGTCGCTTCAAGGACATTGCCTATTTCGGCGTCCGGGCGCTTTGGACTTGACGCTGGCGACTTTGCTGGAAGCGCGGGAGTGCGACCGCAAGTGTCGCCCCGCAAGCGTGCGATTCTTCGGCTTGTGGGGCAGGATAGGAAGGAGGCGGCCGGGTCAAGGCCAGCCAGCCTGCGATCGATGCCGCCCAGCCAAGCCAGCAAATGCCCATGATCACCCTCCTCTACGATGCGGCCGCGATCGAGCGCGCGCACCGTCGACAGCCAATGCGCGATTATGATCCGTTCGCCCCACCACCAGGCGCTTGATCGACCGTCTTAGCCGGTTCGCCGCCGCAACCGCGCTCCGTCTGCGACCTCCCTATCCCATGCGCCTCTTGAATCTTCGAGCCAACGAACCAACATATCGCAGTTCAGAGATCGCGTTGACAACCGCGCGTCACCCCCTTTAAGTGTTCGGCGCCAGCCCAGATGGCGGAATTGGTAGACGCGCTGGTTTCAGGTACCAGTGGTGAAAGCCGTGGAGGTTCGAGTCCTCTTCTGGGCACCACCCTTCTTCTAACGCATTGCTTTGATTGTCTTTTTCTTCTGGTGGGACAGGAGGTGGGACAATTTTTTTCGTGAGACCCAGCTTCGCAGCGCCGCTCGCGGCCAGCTTCTTCTGCGCAGCCTTCCGCGTATAGACCCGAGCCATGCTCGCGTCATCCCAACCGAACATTGCCATCAACTCATGCTCGCTGGCACCGGCTTCAGCGGCGCGGACGGCACCGATTTTGCGCAAGCCATGGCAGTTGCATTGGGGCAGTCCCGCCTTCACGCACCAACTCTTGAACGTGTTGCCAAAGCCATTCGAGCTATGCGGCTTGCCGGAGGCCGTTTCCAACCAGGTCTCTCTTCCAAGCGCGCTTGCGTTGAGAATCGCGCGAAGTGGCGGCAGGATCGGAAGCGTGAGTAGCTTGATCCCCTTCTTCCGCCCCTTGAATTGGGCAAAGGTGACCGACAGCCCATCCCTGTTCTCGTGCTTTTTGCCGATCAGGACGGCGTCCGAGCGGCGCACACCGAGGTAGAGCATGATCGACATGGCCAGGCGCGGCTTGGCCCCCACAGGCCAACAAGCCTCGAAGGTTTCGACGTCCTGTTCCGTCCAGGTGTAATAGCCATCAGAACCGCCTCCGAGCTTTTCCAACTTCTCGGCCGGGTTGCAGGTGGCAAGGTCGTTCTTGATGGCCCACGTGAACAGCGCCGAAATCTGCTTCAATCGGAAATTGGCTGCTTCGGGTGTGTTTGCTTTCATATCACGCAGCTTACGGGCGTGAACCTTCTTCATGCTAGCGTAGGGCGCCGCGCCATATCGTCGGCCGCTCTCGTCGACCATATCGCAAATCTCGTCCAGTACAGTCCGCTTCCGGCGCTGCGTGTACTTCTCCAACCCCTGAAAATACGCCGACTTGTAGTACCGCTGGCAAAGCGACTCGAAGCTTTTTTCGGACTTGGTCTCTGCATTGCCGGAAAGCGCCGTCTTGTAAGCCGTCATGAATTCTTCCGAGCCGGGTAGGCCCCGCAGCCTCATCTTCGACTTGCCAGGACGCCGGAAGTAGTAACGCAGGTTGCCATGACGGTCGCGATCCGTCGTGATGTATCGAAACCTGATCAACGTCATGCCTCAGGCGTCTCCTGTTCCGGGGACAACGCTTACGCGTCCCTTATCTTCATGCTTCGATAATTCTCGACGTTGTCTTGCTACCGAAGCAGGTCGTCCCAGGGGTTTGACTTCCCCTGGCCATCGACATCGAACATCGGTTCATCATCGCCGCCTTCGCGCGGCAGCAGTTTGAAACCAATGTCGAGTTCCGCAACGTCCCACACGCGACGTCCGCCGGCAAGCCGGGGACGGGGCATCCGCTTTTCGGCGACAAGTTTCCGGAAGAACGACGGTGACAGTGAGAGATAGACCGCCGCCTCGTTCTCGTCGAGGCCGCGCCGGATCGGCAAACTCGCAGCAATGACCGACTTCCTGCGCA
>JASHYD010000896.1 GCA_030043175.1 Xanthobacteraceae bacterium
GTTGTTTCTCGGCAGCGGCCTGTTTCGCGAGCGGCTGGCGCGGCTCGAAGGAAAATTTGCGGGCGACCGGCTGGTCGCCGGCGTCCTCGCCTTTATCCGCGGCGGGACGAGACCGCTCGCGAGCGCGATCCGCCGCACCAGCGCCGCCGCAGAGCAGGAGGCATAAGGAGCAGGAGGCATAAGGAGCAGGAGGCATAAGGAGCAGGAAGCATAAATTGACGGCTTTCGCTCCACAGTCGCCAGAGAAACCTTAACAGACCGCTATGGCCAGCCTCCTCAACACAGGGCCGGTTTTGGCAAAAGCGCTCTCGCCAAAACAGGTTCGCGGCATCACCGTCGCTGTGTCCGGCGATCACAGTTCAAAGGTAAAGCAGTGGCTCGCCCGCGTTCCGATTTGATCACATTCGAAGCAAGCTTGGCGTGTACAGGCCGGATCGGCGAACAGCGTTTTAATGCCGGCATCGGCGGCGGTGTCGGCCTCTGCCCTTGGCGGAACGCCCGACGATGCAGCCTTGACGCGCCGAGGAGTTTTATGAGGACCGCAAGCGCAATGGGATCGACACCGGACAACCTCACGCGCCACCCAGCAAGAGATCGCCATGCCGATACTCGAGTCGATAAATCCTGCCCAATCGATCCATCGGCCGGCCCTCTCGCCATCATTTGCGGTGCCGGGAGGGTGCCTTTCGCGGTCGCCGACGCGGTGATGCGACGGGGACGTCCGGTGGTGCTGTTTGCGCTGCGCGGATGGGCCGACACCGCGGCGGTTGAGGCCCACCCGCATCACTGGGTCGCGCTCGGCCAATTCGGCCGCTTTTGCCGGTTTGCCCACCAGGAGGGCTGCCGCGACGTTGTCCTGGTCGGGGGCCTGGTCAGGCCGCCGATCCTGCAGCTGCGCCTGGACTGGGGCGGGTTGAAGCAACTGCCTCTGATCATCCGTTCGTTCCGCGGCGGCGACGATCACCTTTTGTCCGGCATGGGCCAGATGTTTGAGAGCGTGGGGTTTCACCTGCTGGGTGCTCACGAAGTGGCGCCGGAAATTACCGCACCGCTCGGCGCGCTCGGACGGTTCAAACCCAACGCGGCGGTGGAGGAGGACATCAGCCGCGGCTTCGCTTTGCTCGATGCCGCAAGCGCGTTCGATGTGGGGCAAGCCGCGGTGATCGCGGCTCGCCGCGTGCTGGCGATCGAGGCCGCGGAGGGCACCGATGCCATGTTGGATCGCGTCATCGCCATGCGCACATCAGGCCGCATCGCCATTGCTGCAGGTGGCGGCGTGCTAGTGAAAGCACCCAAACGCCGTCAGGACCGCCGCTTCGACTTGCCTTCGATCGGACCCGACACGGTGATGCGCGCCGCGCGGGCGGGGCTCGCCGGCGTCGCCGTCGTTGCCGAGGCGACGATCGTGGCCGAGCCGCACCGCCTTGTCGAGATTGCTGACCATGCTGGCCTATTCGTGGTCGGCCGGCCTGATCGGGAGACACCCGCATGAGCGGCACGGCGGCGTCCAATGACGGATCGCCGGCGAACGCCGAACATCGTTCGGCCCTGGGGATCTTCCTCATCGCCGGCGAGGAGTCGGGCGACCGCCTCGGGGCGCATCTGATGGCTGCCATTGAAGCGCTTGCGCCCGGCCCGGTGATATTCTCCGGGATCGGCGGCAGGGCAATGGCAGAACACGGCCTGCGCAGCTTATTTCCGCTCGACGAACTCGCGATCAACGGCTTTTCCGCCATCCCGGCGCGATTGCCGCTCATTCTGCGACGTATTCGCGAGGCCGCAGACGCGGTAATTGCGCAACAGCCCAGCTCGCTCGTCATCATCGACAGCCCGGATTTCACTCACCGGGTGGCGCGGCGGGTGCGCGCCACGGCGCCCGACATTCCGATCATCGATTATGTGTCGCCCTCCGTGTGGGCGTGGCGACCGGGCCGGGCCGCCGCCATGCGGCGCTACGTGGATCATGTGCTGGCGCTATTGCCGTTTGAGCCCGACGTCCACCGCCGGCTTGGCGGGCCGCCCTGCACTTTCGTTGGTCACCCGCTGGCGGAGGCCGTCGCGATGCTGCGGCCGTCAGCGCCAGAAGCCGCACGCCGCGAGACAGGACCGCCCTTGCTGCTGGTGCTGCCCGGAAGCCGTGATGGAGAGATCAGGCGCCACCTCGCGGTCTTTGGGGCCGCGGTTGGCCTCGCCAGGGAGCGCCTGGGCCCGGTCGAGCTGGTGTTGCCGACCGTGCCGCATTTAGTCGAGCGTGTGCGCCATGACACCGCGGCATGGCCGCTCGCACCCCGTGTCGTGGTCGAGCCGGCGGACAAGTGGGCGGCGTTTCGACAAGCGCGCGCCGCGCTCGCGGCTTCCGGCACGGTGACGCTCGAGCTCGCTCTCGCCCAAGTTCCGACCGTCATTGCCTACAAGGTTGCGCTGTTTGAGGAACTGATCATCCGCGCCCTGGTGCGGGTCAGAATGGTCGGTCTCGCAAATATCATCCTCGATGAAGTGATCATGCCGGAGCTGCTGCAACGGCAGGCAACGGCCGGCAATCTTGCCGCTGCGCTCGTTGCCATTATCAAAGATTCACCGCAGCGCCGGCGCCAGCGTGAAGCCTTTGCCACCCTCGATGCGATCATGCAGCTGGGCGGCCGGGCGCCCAGCGAACGCGCCGCCGCCACCGTCATCCGGCTTGCTCGCAATGCGCCACAGCACCATCCCGCGGACGGCGCGCCACGCATCGAGCCAAACAAAATAAATGACGCGACCTCGCCGCAAGCTGCAGATTAAATGATGATCGCGGGTGACCCCGGCCACGGCGCATTGCCTTGCGATCGAATCGCCTTCCTTGCCGTCATGCCGGCGTTGTCACGAGCATCGACGTCATTCTGGCAGCGCCTCTGCCCGCAAGTGGTGAGCATTAACCCAACTCCAATCGGCTAATAATAAGCCGGGTTAGCGGCGCGTTAACCCGATAGCCAGATCTCCAGGATCGAGAGATGGCGGGAACGCGTCAGGCGGCTTCTCGGTGAGCCGGAAGGTCGCGCATCCCCACTCTTGAGCATTTTCCGAGTCACGGCTCGCCAGCCCCCGCCATGTAGGCTGCTGCCCCTCTCGACCTCCTTGGCGGGCATGCGTGAGGGCAGGAGGCAAGACGCGATCCGCAACCATCGCGGGCGCTTGGACGGGCAGTTCAAGCCTATCGCAAATTGCGCTGACCGGGCGGCCCTCGACGATGGTCGATCGCTCTGCGGCGCGTGGTCCGCACCTGCCTTTCGGGTTTTTCATGTGCCGACGATGATAAAATCGTGTAGTTGAGATCGTCGGGGGCGAGCCAAGTGCAAAAGGGGATATCCATGCGCTTGCGGGTGCTTTGGCTGCCTTTCTTCGCCGCTAGTCTAATGAGTCAAACGCAGGCGGCCTCTGCCCAATCCTCCAACAACTTATGCATGGTGCGTCGTCACGGACGGCAGGAACTGCTATTACACGACCCGAGAACAGTGTCTGGAGTCAAATTCCGGGGTTGCTTTTCTGTGCGTCCCGAACCCGGCATATCGCCCGCCTCAAGTGGCGCCGGCGGCAGCATCATCTGATCCACCTGCGGCAGCGAGCCCACCTAAACGCCGGCAGCCGCAGTAGTACAGCCCTTCCTGAGCCTACGCCGGCAAGTATAGCTGCAGGGCAGCGCTACCTCGCATTTTTCCAGGGATCATACTTTTCCTTGGCGTCGGGGATCATCTTCAGCCCAGCCTTGTAGGCGTCCTCAGCCGCCTTCTTTTTTTGCTGGTCAGCCTTTTGCTGATCGGAGTTCTGCGGAGCCCGCCCCTTACCGCCTCCCCTGCTGCCACCCATGCCGCCCGCATTTTGCGCGTAAACAGGGCTCAGCAGCAGGGCAAGGGCAAGAACTGCTCCGAGGATTCTCATTTTGGTCCCCTTTTCATCAACTCGCGGGGGCTCACCGGGGCTCTCACGGGTGCCGCCGCAAAGCTAGCGGCCCTCACGGTTGGCGCCGCGCCCCTGCGGGAGCGATGACAGGGCCTGCTGCGCGCCTGCCAAATCTCCGCTCTGGAGCGCCTGTCCAATCTGGCTCATGGCTTGCGCGAATACGCCGTTGGGATTTGCGGCGCCGTTGGTTTGGAGTTGGCTGAGCGATAGATAGGCTTGCTGTGCGCCGGACAGGTCGCCGGACTTGAGGGAGCTTACCAGCGCGACGAAAGATTGGCGGCGGCGGCAGCGTATTTCAAAACGGCGGCCATCACCGGGAGCTGCGCCCGCTTGCCCGCCGGACCTGCAATCGCCCTGGGCAGCCCGAATGTCTTCCGCCGAACGGTTGGAACCACCGCCGGTGAAGATGAGCGATTGCACGAATCGGATGGCGTCGGCCGTGCCATCGTTCCCGGTGGGCAGCGCGTTTCCTTCGATCTGATAGAGCCGGCCGTTGTAATCGAAGAGCGCAACCATCGAGCGCATACCATCCGCTCCGACGATGCTGAGCTGGCGACCGTAAACCCGATTGACGCGGTGGGGAATGTTGACCTTCACCTCGCCGCTTTCGGACATCATCTTGATCGCATGGTCGATCACTGCGCTTTCCTCGAGGCCGGTATCAGCGAGTTCTGCGACGGTGACCTTGAACAGGGTGTTGTCCTGGCGGACCGAGTAGACGTGCGCTTCGACCGAACGGTTGTCGGCGACGTGGTACGTCGTGGTCTCCGTTTGCGGATCAGCCGGAAAAGCGACTGTAAAGAATTGATCGGGGTAGCTGTATTCCCGCCAACTTTGGGCGACCGCAGGCCCGAGCCCGACAACCATCGCAGCAATGAACACGATCAGGCGCATATCGGATTCCTACACGAAAGCCGCAGCCGGCGTGCAGAGACTCGCTAGCCGGCATCGCGAAAGTACCGCCCCAGGTTGAAAGACTAACGATGGGAACATTGCCAATGGATGGACGGCGCATTACCGATTGTTAGGCGCTAATCGTTTGCGGTCGCAGGGCCGCATAGGCCACAGCGCTGATCGAGCGTCGAAAAATCCCGCACGCCGCCGGCCGTTCACTTCCGCCGCGAGATCGGAAGGTACTCGCGCTGGGTGTAGCCGCTGTAAAGTTGCCTCGGACGGCCGATCTTCTGGCTCGGATCCTCGATCATTTCCTTCCATTGGGCGATCCAGCCGACGGTGCGGGCGACGGCGAACAGCACCGTGAACATCGCGGTCGGGAAGCCCATCGCCTTGAGGGTGATACCGGAATAGAAATCGATATTCGGATACAGTTTCTTCTCGATGAAGTAGTCGTCGTGCAGCGCGATCCGCTCCAGCTCGAGGGCGACGTCGAGCAGGGGATCGTCCTTGATGCCCATTTCGCTCAACACCTCATGGCAGGTCTTCTGCATGATTTTCGCGCGCGGGTCATAATGCTTGTAGACGCGGTGGCCGAAACCCATCAGGCGGAAGCTGTCGTCCTTGTCCTCGGCGCGCTTGATGAACTCCGGAATGCGGCTCACGGTGCCGATTTCGGCAAGCATCTTCAGCGCGGCCTCATTGGCGCCGCCATGGGCCGGTCCCCACAGGCAGGCGCACCCGGCTGCGATGCAGGCGAACGGATTGGCGCCGGAGGAGCCTGACAGTCGCACTGTCGAGGTTGAAGCGTTCTGCTCATGATCGGCGTGCAGGATGAAGATACGATCCATGGCCCGCGCCAGCACGGGATTGACCTTGTACTCCTCGCAGGGAACCGCGTAACACATGCGCAGGAAGTTTGCCGCATAGGCGAGGTCGTTCTTGGGATAAATGAAGGGCTGGCCGATGGAATATTTGTAGGCCATGGCGGCGAGCGTCGGCAGCTTCGCAATCATGCGGATCGAGGCGATATCGCGCTGCATCGGGTCAGAGATATCGGTGGAGTCGTGATAAAACGCAGATAGCGCGCCGACCGAGCCGACCATCACCGCCATTGGATGGGCGTCGCGCCGGAACCCCTGGTAAAACCTGCTCATCTGTTCGTGGACCATCGTGTGGCGCGTCACCAGATAGTCGAAGTCGTGCTTCTGCGCGGCGGTCGGAAGTTCGCCATAGAGCAAGAGGTAACAGGTTTCGAGGAAATCGCCGTGCTCTGCAAGCTGCTCGATCGGGTAGCCGCGATAGAGCAAAATACCCTCGTCGCCGTCGATATAGGTGATTTTGGATTCGCAGCTCGCGGTCGATGTGTAGCCCGGATCGTAGGTGAAGATGTTGGCTTGAGAGTACAGCTTGGCAATGTCGATAACGTCGGGGCCGATGGTACCTTCATACACTGGGAAAGTGTAGCTCTTATCACCCAGGGTCAGAGTGCCCGTCTTGGTATTGGCACCGGAACGTGCGTCCATGCTGGTATCCTCGATGAGAAAAGCGCCATAGGTAGTCTATCAACCCCGGGCGCGATGTTGGCCGGCCATGTCGGCCCAGCCGCGCTATGCTCCCCTTAGTCTGCGTACCGTATTCAATTGTGCGCCGCAAGGAGGCGACGGCCTCGCTGCTCTCTGGGCCCTCGCAGGGTCGCGCTCCGTCGATACAAACCCTGCGTGTATATTCTACGCGTACTCTTTGAGGCGACAAGGTCACGCACCTGCGCAGGAAGCCTGGTCGCCAAGACGCGCAAGGCTTTCGGGCTTACCCAGGACGTGCAGCACGTCGAAGATGCCGGGCGAGGTCGGGCGGCCGGTTAAAGCCGCCCGCAACGGCTGCGCCACGGCGCCGAGCTTAAGGTCCTTGCGCTCGACAAACGCCCGCACGGTATTTTCGATCATCTCCTTGGTCCAGGGCTCGACGTTCGACAGGTCCCCCAGCAACTCCCCAATGATGGCGCAGGCTTGCGGACCGAGCAACGGCTTGGCCTTCTGGTCGATTGCGATAGGACGTTCCGCATATAGAAATTGTGCGCTGTCAAATAGTTCCACCAAATTCTTAGCACGCTCCTTAAGCCCCGGCATCGCCGCACAAAGCTTCGCCTTGAGATCCGGCGAGAATTTTGCCGCCAGTTCGGTGCCGTTTGCAATGTGCGGCAAAAGTCGCTCGATGGTGGCGACGAGGTCGGCATCGCCGGTGTGCCGGATATAATGGCCGTTGATGCTTTCGAGCTTGGCAAAGTCAAAACGCGCCGGGGCACGGCCGATCTGTGGCAGGTCGAAGAGCTCGATCATCTCCTGCGTCGAAAAGATCTCCTGGTCGCCATGGCTCCAGCCCAAGCGTACGAGGTAGTTGCGCAGCGCCTGCGGCAGATAGCCCATAGCCCGGTAGGCGTCCACACCGAGCGCGCCATGGCGCTTGGAAAGCTTGGACCCGTCGGGACCGTGGATGAGCGGGATGTGGGCCATCACCGGCACCTGCCAGCCAAGCGCGTTGTAGATCTGGGTTTGCCGCGCTCCATTGGTCAGGTGGTCGTCGCCCCGGATGATGTGGGTCACGTCCATATCGTGATCATCGACCACCACCGCCAGCATGTATGTCGGCGTTCCGTCGGAACGCAGGAGCACGAGATCATCAAGGTTCTCGTTCTGCCAAACGACGCGGCCCTGAACCTGATCCTCGATCGCCGTCTCGCCGGTGAGCGGCGCCCGCAAACGGATCACCGGCTTGACGCCGGCAGGCGCCTCCGAGGGATCGCGGTCGCGCCAGCGTCCGTCGTAGAGCTTGGCGCGGCCTTCGCGGCGCGCCCGCTCGCGCATCTCATCGAGCTCCTGCTGGGATGCATAGCAGCGATAGGCCTGCCCGGCCGCGAGCAACTGCTCCGCCACCTCGCGGTGCCGCGCGGCGCGGGAGAATTGGTAGACGGCATCGCCGTCCCATTCGACCCCGAGCCAGGTCAGCCCATCCAAAATCGCCGCGATCGCCTCTTTGGTCGAGCGCTCGCGGTCGGTGTCCTCGATCCGCAACAACATCCTGCCGCCGCGCCCGCGCGCGTAAAGCCAATTGAACAGCGCGGTCCGCGCGCCGCCGATGTGCAGGAAGCCGGTGGGCGACGGAGCGAAGCGTGTGACGACGGGGGTGGTCATATCGGTTAAGCGAATCTCACGGGGGTTGACTGAACGGTTGATTGGGCCCCTGTACCAAGGCATGGCGGCGAGTGTCACGCAGCATTATTTGTAAACACTCCGTCGCGGGTAGCCACACATGTAGGGATCATAGCGGCTGTTCAAAGATCGGACTCTTGCGGATCCGGGGTGGAGCCGCACAACGTTTTTTCAGGTCTCGAAATTTCAAAGAGTTAGCACTTGGTTTGTCACAGCGGGGCATCCAGGTTTGTAACGTCGGCGTTCTCGTTCTGGGCGGCGCGCAATCTCTTCGCCATGCCGGAGTTGGCGCGTCGCTTCCGATCAGCCTCTGTCGTGTAGTGCGCGAGCTGCGATAGGGTCTTGTGACCGGAGATCGCCCTCAGCTCGTGCGTCGTGTTGCCGGCATCCGCCGCCCGGTCATGCTCGCACGCTTCAGTCCATGAAGACGGCAGCGCGATGGCAGTCCGGCCTGGGGTGCCCACTTGGCGAAGTCATTGCCGAGCCCGTGTGCGGACCGAGGCTTGCCTCAAGCCGTAATGATAAAGGTGAGGTGTCCCTTCGGCATGGCATCGCCGGCCGCCTGCAACTCCGCACTCACCAGGATGTCAACGTCGTGGCCGCCCTTGGCGCGTTCGATTCGTATGCGACCGCCCTTAACGTGCTGTGGGCCCAATCGAACGACCTCGCAGAGGCGAGGCCGGATGCCCGTTATGCCGTCCGTGGGATTGTCTTTCCAAATTGCGGGCACTGCCGATTTCATCAGCCCGCGAATAGCCTTTAGCCAATGGAACTTGGTCCCCGGCTGCTCGACATTGGCCAGCACCTTCTCGATGTGGTCGCGTTGCAGGAGCGAGACACGCTTGGCCCCATGCTCGGTGCGGAATCGTTCGATGATGCGGCGTCGCTTGTTCTGGGTCTCTGAATCAAGAGCGTCCCAGTTCGCCGAGCGGTAGTAGATGACAGCTGAGCCTTGATGCATGCCAGTTCGCGGTTGGTGGCGCGGCCGGTCAGGGGTCAAGGTCGGCAAGGACGCCTTCGATGACATCTGCGCTGCCACGCCAGGCCGAGGCGCCGCGCATCGCGGCCGATCAGGCGACGGCTAGGGCCGACCGGTAGATCCAGGGCGTTCGGACGGCCGACCATGCGTTCGATATTGCTCGGTCCAAGCGGGATGAGGCTTGCGGGCCCGATGACCCACTACAAGCCGAATACGAACAGCATCGAGGCCGGTGCAGTATTATTGAGTTCTGGGAAGCCAAACAGGCTAAACATCGATTTATTGAGCCCCACCAGAACGGCGATGTACTGCTTGCCGTTGACCGCATAGCTCATCGCCGGCGCACTTATGCCGGTGCCGACATTGAACGACCAAAGTTCTTGCAGCGTCCGGGCGTCATAGGCCCCGAATGTGCCATCTGCTTGACCGAGGAAAACGAGGTTCCCGGCAGTCGCTAGCGTGCCGGACAAGCTCGGGTAATCGAGACGTGTTCGGGCCTTGATTTCGCCAGTGACCGGATCGAGCGCTTTGAGGCTGCCGTACAAGCGTTCGGAAAACTTGAAGGCGCCGCCGCTGAAGAAGGCCCGCGGATTGACGGTGCCGCCCTGGGCCACGAAATCCTTTTGCTCGATAGTTTCGATCGTGTTGCAGCCCTCGATCGACGGAACGTAAATCAATTGGAGTTCTGGATTGGAGGCGGAGGGCGCCCAGTTCTTTCCGCCGGCAATTGCCGGGCACAGCCTGTCACCCTGGGGCTTGGCACGCGTACCACGGGTGGCCGCATTGTATAGCTGCACATCCGCGTTGGGATCGTAGTTGAGGGGCCTGCCGGTCTTCGGATCGAGCCCGGGAGCCCAGTTCAACCGATCGACATACTGCTTGCCGGCAATGAACGAGCCGTTGGTGCGGTCGAGCGTATAGAAGAAGCCGTTGCGTGCTGCATGGACTACGAGCTTACGAAACTCACCATTGATTTTCGCATCAATGATGGGATGTTCGGAAATCTCAT
>JASHYD010000897.1 GCA_030043175.1 Xanthobacteraceae bacterium
TAAAGCGCGGGGAGCGTGATCCCGCTCGCTTGGTCGAGACCGCACTCCCTTGGCTTACCCGGGAATATGTCCAGGTGGCGCGTCAGGATCAAGGTTTGCAATCCTGCCAGCGCTGGCGGGCATCGTGAACGCAGCGAGCGTGGAATCGAGGGGCCGATTCCTTCAATGGTCGCATCTTGGCGAGCTTCGATGCCGAACCACAGCCGGTGGCTGATCGTACTCACGGTCCTGTGGCGCGATCAGCTGGCGATCGCATTGACGGCCGCGACTTTGGCACGATGATCGACCACCATCGAGAACTACGTTTGGTCCATAGCACCTTCGATAGCTGTCATGGCGCCAGACGCCCACCCGGGCGGGCGCTGTTGCCCAACCGCCACAGATACGCAAAATTCTAAGCATTACGCACCCAAATTCGGGGAAATATCTTCCGAGCGCAGCGGAGTCGTGCATATTACTTGAGTAGCTGCCAAAAAGGGGTTTGCCGAAACCACCGAAGCAAGAATGGCAGCAAGGGTGCCGTTCGGCCGGTATTCACTTACATTTTTTCGTCTCACAATCGCGCAATCGTACCGGCCCGCATTCGATGCGCAGGCCGACATCGTGGTTGGTCGGGAAAACGCAAGGTTCCGCTGCTACTAAAAGCGCGTTGAGCCTTCCGGCTAACCTAGGGGGGATTATGAGTCGGCGTGCTATATTCGCGCCAGCGGCGCTGGAGCTCAACCTTGCGAAATCATATCGATATTTTTTATCGGTTGCGCTGTTCGGGCTCGGCTTCGCGGCGACTGAGGCCTCCGCCCTTGATGGCACCAGAAGCCCCGCCAATAAAGCTCCTCCGGTGGGCGAAGTCACGCCCCAAGGTCGCGTTCTGAAATCCCTTGAAGAGGCTCTGCGAGCGTTCGGCGACGGCTTCCCAAATCTGCGGGCTTCGTTCGCCGCGCGGCAGCTTGGTGATATTGAAGCCGCACGGAAATTGCTGGAGCGCGAAGCCCGCGACGGTGATGTTCTGGCCGCCTGGGCGCTTGGGCGCATGTATGCTGATGGAGATGGAGTGAAGCAGAGCCATCAGCTCGCTTTCCAGTATTTCGGAGGCATTGCCGATTCCCATGCCGATGAACCGACCGGCACCGTCCAGGCACGGTTCGTCGCCAACGCCTTTGTGAGGCTAGGTGGCTACTATCTGGCGGGCATTTCCAATTCGAACATCAAGCCCGATGCGGTCCGCGCCCACGACATGTTTAACTATGCTGCGAGCTACTATGGCGATCGGGACGCTCAGTACCATCTTGGCCGCATGTATCTCGACGGCCAGGGTGTCCGCAAGGATGCGAAGCAGGGAATCCGCTGGCTGTCACTTGCTGCTAACAAACGCCAATATCAGGCTCAAGCGGTGTTCGGCGCCCTGCTGTTCAAGGGCGAATATGTGCTTCGCGACGCTGCACAGGGCCTGATGTGGCTAATGCTCGCTCGGGACGCAGCTACTCCGGAGGAGACTTGGATTACGGATCAGTTTACCGCCGCCTTGGAGCAGGCGACTTCAGACGAGTGGAAACGGGCACAGGACCTTTCGAAACGGTGGATTGAGCAGTCCCGCAGCGGACGCGGAGAGCAATTCTGATCTTTCGCTTGAGGTTTCGACGCCACTACGAGCAATGACGCGGCCCTTTTGCGTGCCGCCTGGGCCGCCGGAAGCCAGCTCCGGAAGTCAGAGTAGGACACACGGCATTTTTCGGCCACATGGCCTGGCATCAGCGCTGCAGGTTCAATAGAGTTGGATTCAAGATTCTCCACCTACGCGCGAGCGGAGGGTAGACAAAACGAGTGAGTGGCGCAGTGAAGGTCAACGGCCGATCAACCCAACGAGTGGCCTGATCGGAATCCAAACAGACCTGGCCTCCCCGGCTCGCGCGGGTCGATCTCGATTGTGATCTGGGGGATGCCGATGGGTCTCGATGCAGCGTGGCAACAAATTTTCGCAACGCGGGAGCGTTGTGACGAGCGACTGCGGCTGCCGCCATCGTCAGGTAGGCGCTGCGTCACCCCAATTTGCCGACTGCAATGTTGCTTGCGATGCTCCGAACGTTCCTAGTTTTCTTTATCGGCGGGCTGCTGATGATTGCCGCCGTTGTCAGCCTGTTCTTGATTGGCAGCATCGTCTGGACGGATTGCGTTCACGATAATCCCAATCATACATGCGGAGACGCTCTGTTGTTCGCCGCAGTGTCGCCTGTTTACGGCGTCATAATCGGGATGGCCGTGTATTTTCTGCCTCTCGTTGTTGGAGCTGCCTTGGCCGTCTTTGGTCGCGCGGTTTTCCGTTGTGTGCCCCTTTGGTACCTAATCGCTATCCTGCCTGCCTGCTTCCTCGCCTATAGCACGCAGCCGTCATCATGGTTTGCCCACGACCTGCATCCCCTTTCGGAGCGCCTCTTTATGTTCTCAGTCTTTCAGGTGCCTGCCCTACTGATCTGTTGGTGGTGGGACCAACGTAAAACTTGGACATGAGGAAGGACAGGGCATCGGTGCACCGTATCCTTGCGCCTCTCCTGCTCCGCGCGAAACTGGACTCGGCGCTCCCCAAGCCGGAAATATACGCGCGCGGCCTTTGCCAAAATTGCTACGTCTTGGACCGTCAGAACCGTCAACGCCAGCGCTTTTGCGTCGAATGCGGAGCGCCGGGCATATACGCCCGCAGCCTTTGCCAAAATTGCTACATGCGGGACCTGCGGCACGATCACCGAATGAAGCTTCTCGCCTGCGCAGTTTGCGGCGTGTCATTTCAGTCCGCTCCGGCGCGACGCGCTGTATTGCTCTTTAAGTGTCGCCAGGAGGCGCACCGGACCGGTAAGGCGCAGCTCTTTCCGAAAGCCGCCTATGTGGGCGAGCGGGGCGCGGTTCAGTCGGCCATCAAGGCGCAAGACGCAACGCTTGCGCCTCGGACCGAAGTCCAAGCTCACGCCGTCGTTGATCTCGACCGGAGGCAAATCGATTCTATCATCAAAGAAGCGGCCAAGCGCGGTCGCACCGAGGCACTCTCGACGATCGATGGCCAACGCCGCCAAGTGCTCGCTGACGAGCGTCAGCAGGAGGCCTCAACCTTGGCCGACCTCCAAGTCGAGCACGCCACTTTGGGCGCCAAGGGACGACAAATCGAGGCCGACGCCACCCCCATCCGCCACGTCACCGAGCCGATCGGCGCCGACACGGACCGCGAGTGGGCAATTCGATGGCTTCTCGCGTTCATGCTGCTGTCTTGTGATCCTGTTTCTTGCAAGAAACGCCCTAGCGCCCAGTCCCTCCCCAAATACCCCACACCATAGCCGGGCGCAGGCCCACCTCGCCACGTCACACACTGCAGAGAGGTCGGGCCGCCTATTTGCAGGCAGTACCGCTCGCCGAGCCGCCGTCGATGGACGCCGCCGAACTAGACACCAAGCCTCGCCAGCACCCGGCTAACCTGGACGGCGTGCCAATTGCCCTGACCGGTTGCCGTTGGAATGCTGCGCTCGTTGAATGCCGCTGCAATGCCCACCAGTGACGTTACGCCGGCCGCCTGTAGCTCGCGAACGATAGGGGCTAAGTCCGCTGCCCGTGCGTCGGCACGCGACGGGACGGCCCTTGCCCTGTCCTTTCGAGCCTTCAAACTAAGCTTGATGCCGCGCCGCCTGGCCGCCGCAGTCGAAACAGCCATGGTGACGGTCCTTTCGTCGCTATGTCAGGCTCGGCGTGGCGTATCAGGCGCCACGGCGGATCGCTCGACAGGATGTCAAGCAACCCTACTGTAGATCGAAGCTTTTCAGATCAGCAATACATTGAAAACGCTTAGCGCGCTCGCCATTCAACCATGGGCGACCAAGATTTCAACGGGGTTTTCCTTGCGTCCGGATGCGCGCACCGGGTGATGGCGACCGCCCGGACGGTGAAGCTGATTTGCCCTGCTCCAGTCGCGCCGCGATCTCGCCCGCAAAGCGCTCGGAGCTCAGCGGCGGCCGGCGGCAGATCTTTCGGTGTGACCGCGAGCGTCTTACCCCGGCGCGGGCTTTTTTCG
>JASHYD010000898.1 GCA_030043175.1 Xanthobacteraceae bacterium
CGGCGGTACAACGCTGGCGCCGCACCGAAAATGCACCGATCGTGACTCACCAGTGCAACGAGAACAACGGCGATTTCTTCAACCAAGGACTGGTGCCGCTGCCCGAAGCCACGAAGCCCGATTTTTGATTTCAACCTAGATCCGTGAGTTGAGACGCGACCCGATTGAGCGAAGCATCGTTATCGTTAGGGACGGGAACGAATGTTATCGGGGCTCCCGACGGCGAGTCTTGGCTTGAGCCTGTCGTGCTACCTTCTCGGGCCGCATCCATGTGGAATGGGACAACAGCGCGCCTGTGGCGCCGTTCGGGCAGATGCCCTGCGGCTCACGAAGAACGGGAAGCGTGCGATCGAACGGGCGATGCGCGAGCAGGACTGCCAGGATGCCGGTCGCCGACGGCAAGACAAAGACGGCCCATCATGATCCTGCAGCGGCGCTCGAACGCTGCGTGGCGCTGGCTCAACCCGACGATGTGGGTCGGTTGCGGCTCAACTTTGTCGAGATGATGGCGATGGAGATCTCGGAATACGCGGTTCTCAGACGAGTTGAAGAACCAATGGGCTGGGGCGGCTTCAACCCCTCAGCCGGAAGAAACTCCCACTATTACCCTCAACGCTTTCGATGCAAAGGTCGACGCACTCGTCGCAATCAACGACGTCGGGTCCCTAATGCATTCTTGCAATGAGCGATGGGTAGCCGCCACAACGAGCCTCAGAACCGGCGTTGCCTTTCTGCACGCGCCGCATTCGCTGCGCGTCTATCGTAGGATGCTTCCTTTCGGGTGCTCACCGTGGACAAAGCTTAATGCGCGTCGGCAGCCTGCGGAGTGCTACGTTGCAATGGGCGAGGTCCATCTCCAATGGCCGAGCGTCGGCCAGCCCTGTGCTTGACCATTGCCCCTGAACAGAAGGCCGGTGCTGAGGGGGCGGTGGTTTGAGGCGAGCTATGTGCCGATGGTGCGTCGTCATGCTCGTTCTGGCCGTCGTTGGCGCCGTGATTATCTATTGGCGCATCTAACCTGTTCAATTTTCGGGAAGGTAATCGAAACTTCAGCCCCGGCAAACCACCGAATATTGCTCGCGATTAAGAATATTTAATCAGGCGTAACTTGCGCTCTCTGCGAGCAGTTGGCTTAATCGCGCAGTTAAGTTTTTCTGGGGAGGTTGCAATGCACAAAGTACTCGCGGCTGGCGCCACCGCGCTCATGCTCATCGCGGGAACGTCCACCTATGCGCAGGAGCGGCCCGCCGGCCCGGACTTCGGGCGGCGTCAACAATTTGCGCCGGAGGATCGCGCTGCTTTTCTCAATGCGCGCATTGCGGCGCTTCACGCCGGGTTGGCGCTGGCGCCTGAGCAAGAGAAATCGTGGCCCGCGTTCGAACAGGCCTATCGCGATCTTGCTGCAACGCGCGGCAACCCCGCATTTAGCCGTCGCGCCGGGCAGACGACTGACCCGGTGCAGCGCGCTCAGCGCAGAGCCGATAGGCTAGCGGCTCGTAGCGTAGCACTCAGGCGCTTCGCTGATGCTTTGGCGCCGCTGTACCAGAGTTTTGATGAAACCCAGAAGCGGCGTTTCGACGTCCTGTCGCGGGTGGAGCGCCGCCGCTCCTTTGGGCTCTTCGGTGGCGAGGATCGTCGCGAATTTCGTTTCCGTCGAGGCGAGTAGCGCGTCCGCGACCGCGCGTCTCCAACCGCTCCGTGAACGTAAAGCGCGGGAACAGCGTGTGGTCAGCTTTCCGGCATGGGCCGATCAACAAAACGACGTGCCGCAATTTGCGCCGCAAGATCATGCTCTCGGGTTTGCGGTGACTGGACCCAGAAGCGCGCGTCGGAGGTCAACGCAGCGCTGATCGCTCTCTTGCATGGGTCGTGAGCAAGCACCGCGCCGCGGCGTCCAAACGCGTGCTCCCAAGCGATTGCGGCAAACGCCTTTGCCGGTTAAAAATCCGGCTTCGTCGCAATCGGTAAGCTAATGTCCCTTCCGGTGTAGTGCGGATGAGGGTTTTCGGCGCAGACACCTTCCAGCCATTCATCTGTGCCTCGCGAATTTATTCCACGCCGATAAGTTATGGTCGCCGACCAGGGCATCGTGAAGACACCCTCGGCCACTACCGCAAACTAGAGTGGCAGCCCCTTGCCCTTGTAGTTGGGATCGACGTCCACTCCGATCGTGTCCGGCGGAAGGCGGAAATTCTTGTTGGCGACCCGCTCCAATGCGTCTTTCGTCGCGTCGTAATTAAGCAGCCGATAACGTTCAACGACGTGCAGCGCATTAGTGTATAGCGTGACGTATAAATCCAGCAGGGCAACAGGACGGTCGGCCTTGATCCCCACCGTATCTATCAGCAACGTGTCACCCTCGTAGTGGCCGACCGAGTCCCCGTACCAGGACGGCGTTATCTGCGCCAAATGAGGGCGGTCCATGCGCACGTGACGGACTTCCGAGTTATAGAGGATCGTGATCGTGTCTGGCCGCTGCAGGATTTGCATTGCAACGTTCTCGAAAATGAATGGCACCCCTGAAGGCCAACACTCGGTCCACGGGGTTGGATAGCCCTTACCGCTCAATTCGAGTTCGCCATGCTTTTTCACGATTTCCGCTGCATCGGATTTGAGGATTGGATTCGTATAGTCTCCGACCAGCTGGCTGGGGTGATCAACGAGCAGGGTGTCGTTGCCCGCAAGCGCGGGCGGCCATCGTTATCGAGAAATTGCCGGATGCGCGACCTATTTGTCACCGGCCCCGGCCCGATAACGGCAGCTCAAAGATACGGCTGCGCACTCACGCTAGCCCTCCATTCATGGCCACACATGTTCTCGCCTTGCTTGCGATCTTGCCGGGGGTCACGATGCCCATCCTGGCTCAAACGCCAATTCCGACAATTGCGCAAGCCAGCATCAGCACGGAAGGCGAGGCATCTATACCGGATTTCTCTGGAATCTGGGCACACCCATTCTACCCGGGCCATGGCGCCACCGTCTTTGTGCACGCTTGTCAGCTTGGCGCCGAGGGTATCGTTTCCAAGGAGGTGGACGGCACCTACTGCTCCGGACCGTGCCGCGTCTGGATCAAGGTCCGGAATCCCGCCAGCATCGCGGTGCAGCGGGAGCGGAGCGAGAGGTGGAACAGATAATGCGCAAGCCCCATTCGGCCCTGGGCGGCAAATTCATGGGCGTCGTCCTTCTCAGTACCGAGATCGCTGAAACTTGAGCTGCTACACAAAGCGGTGCCGGCCACTGAAACGATCGCTTTGTTGGTCGGTCCTGTCGATATTCCG
>JASHYD010000092.1 GCA_030043175.1 Xanthobacteraceae bacterium
GCAACGCGGTTTTCGGCCCCCGATCTTCAAATGTAGCCGGGCGCGCCGTGTGATGAAACGGGGCGTCTGACGGTGGTGGATGACACTGCTACTGGACGACAAACCAAAATATTCGATACCCTTCGACCCCATCAAGGGATTGAAATGAGATATCCGTCAAATGCTCAGATGAGGTCAGATACGCAGAGTTCGGACCAGTTGGCGCTCGAGGTCTTTGGAGGGAGATCCCGAGGCGGTCAATCCTAACGGCTTACCGCAGCTTTACTCGGATTGACTCAGCGGCGACCGGCGCAGGCGCGAGGCGGGCCGCTTTTCCAGCCAGCGATTCGCCCGCCTGGACTGGCGCCATCATGCCCGAGCGATCAGATCGGATAGGCAGGCGCCATTTGCGTACCGGGCGCAGGGGAGCAGCGGCACCGCGAATGCAGAACCACCCTGAATCCGTGAGTTGGCCAATTCACGGATTTAGGATTACTCACGACCGCAATGGCCAAGCGAAGCTCAGCTCGTGGCCATCCGGATCGGTGAGGTGAAAGAAGCGCTCGCCCCACTCGGCATCGCGCGGTGCCGCATGTGGTTGATAGCCGGCTGCGATCACCGTCGCATAGAGGGTATCAACGTCGGAGTGGTAAAAGATGATACGTCCCCACCAAGTCCAATTTCGCTCCGCGGGTTGGGCGATAAGATTGAGAAAGCTGGTGCCAGCCCGAAAACTTGTAAACGCGGCGTCATCACCACCGTGAACGATCTCAAATCCGAGCATGCTATAAAAGGCGACGGCGCTCGCCATGTTGTGGGTGCCCAACGTGACGGCACTAATGCTCTCGATCATCGGGGCCTGCTCCATTCTTCGTACCGTTCCGTTGGGTCGGCCGATGTGACAGTCCCGACCAGGTGTCGGCGGCCGTCGCCACATCCAGGTTGGTCCAGCTTTACGGATGCCTTTAAACGAGACGTGGATGACCGTGTCGAGCCGGAGCGCTGCGCCGGTTTCCTTTCCTGCCGCCAGCAGCCGTCGGTGCCGACACGCTCTTGAGCACGACGACCATGCGGTCAAAGCTGACGACGCATCATTGGAGGCGCTCTGCGGGCACTATTTCGGGCCGATGGATCAGACGGCCCATGGCATTCGGGAAAGCCGGCCGGGAGAAATGCGAATCTATGTGAGCAAGAACGTCGGTGCCAACCGTTCAAGCGGTTGTGGACAGGCTATTTCCGCAGTGCACTCCTTCCCCGAGGTGATGGTGAAGCGAAAACTGTGCAGTTTGACGATAGCGGCGACCAGACTCAAACCGAGCCCAAGCCCGCCGTTGCTGCGACTCTTGTCCGAACGGTAGAAGCGCCTCGTGACCGCTTTGCTGTCGCTCTCGGAAATACCTGGACCAGTGTCCTTCACCCGGATTGCAGCTTCACCGTCGCGATGAAGGAGACAAAGCTCCACGCGGCCGCCCGCGGGAGTGAACCTCACGGCATTGTCGACGAGATTGGCAACCGCTTCGAACAAAAGGTCACGGTCGCCGCGCACGACCGCATCATCGGCCGCGTCAACCTGAAGCGTGACTTGCTTGTCTTCGGCGATCGGCTCATACAGTTCGCCCACTTCGTGCAGCAGGGGTGCGAGTGGAAGTTCGCCAAATCCATCCAGACGGCGTACATGCTCGATCTCCGCAATGCGCAACAACGCCGTAATGATGGCTAGTGACTGGTCGAGTCCCGCGATGGCCTCGTCAACTACTGTTTTCAATTCCTCCAGCGTTGCGGAACGCGCGCAACCGCGCTCAAGGCGCACCCTGACACGCGTGAGCGGAGTCCGCAAATCATGCGCGATATCATCGCCGACGCCGGCAATCTCCTGGATGAGAGTTTCGATATTGGCCAGCATGCCGTTGACGATAACGGCCAATTTGTCGAATGGATCATCGCCTCCACGGGCCGGCAACCGCTCACGGAGATCGCCGGCCACGATGCGCTGAACCTTCTTGTTGACCTCCGCCACCCGTTTCTGCGCGCGCATGCTGAGGAATATTCCGGCTCCAATACTCAAGCATAAAGCCGGAATGAGTCCCATGCCCAATGTCGCGCCAACGATATCGGCAATTTCTGCCGCCTCATCGATATTGCGGCCAACGACCACAACGCCGCCATTTGGTAATCGTCGGGCAATGGCGCGAACGGTCTGTTTGTCCACACTGGCGCCAATGAGCGGAAACAGCGATTCCTGCGCGGGGCCGTCGACTCTCACATCGGGTGGCAGGTTCGGCAGATTGCCGGCGAGCGGCCGCCCGTCCGGTGCAAATAGGGCAGCATATTGCACCATTCGCGGATCTTGTCTCAGGAAATCTGCGATCGCATCCAGCCTCCGCTGAGGCGCCGCCGAAGCAAATTCAATGGCGCGCATCGTGATGACCTCGTCCGATCGGGTAATCAGATATCGGTCCGTCCGCCAGTATACAATTGTAAACAGGACAGCGATGTACACGGCAAACATGCCGGCAACTGCTGCCGTCGAGCGGAACGTCGTCGTGCGGATGAAATCAGGGAGCACGGAGGATAAACCCCACACCGCGAACATTGTGCAACATTGGCGGCTCATGCGCCAAGTCAACCTTATGTCGCAGTCGTCCCATATGGACATCGACGAGATTGGTTTGTGGGATGAATTTGTAATTCCAGACATCCTCCAGCAGCATGGTGCGTGTCAGCATCTGGTCTTTGCGGCGCATCATATATTCGAGGAGTTGGAACTCTCGTGGCAAGAGCTCGATTACACGATCCCCTCGCTTGGCGGTTCGTTTGATGAGATCGAGCTTGAGCGGACCAACCTGGAGCGTCGTGGCCTGGCTGTCTGCCGGCCGACGCAGCAGGGCCTCGATCCGGGCGATCAGTTCCATGGTTGCGAACGGCTTGGTGAGGTAGTCATCGCCACCCGCCCGCAGGCCGCGCACGCGATCGTCCACGGCGCCAAGTGCACTCAGGACAAGAACGGGCGTGCGCACCCCTTGGTATCGCAATGCCTCGATAATGGTCAGGCCGTCCATCCCGGGCAGCAGGCGATCGATAATCATGGCGTCCGCATCCCCTGCGCGCGCCCTGTCCAGGCCTGTGAGGCCGTCCGCGACCCAGTCCACGTCGAACCCGCGATCGCCGAGTTCGGCTCTGATTTCCTCAGCCGTCTGTTTGTCATCCTCGATGAGAAGCAACCTAGCCATCAGCCGGTCCTCATCCGTCATGACTGTTATTCGCTGCCAATATATCCGCAGGCAGACCGATCGGTCACGCTCGGAATAAGACCGTAGGGGCCGGTGCGCAATTGCACCACGGATTGGCGGGTGCGACGGCTTTGACAGTCACAGTCGGGTGGGCGTTGACGGTACCATGCTGGCCGCGTAGCCGAGGCGGCCGAGGCCGCCGCGGCTACCTCTCGGTGAGGATAGGAAGGCTCCCCATGAGCGAACGAGTGGCCGAAACCACCCGGGCTGCGGGCGCACTGCGATGGGCTTGGGGCGACGCAGGCCAACGGTAAGTGCTGGCCGCTCGATCGGTCCTGGCCAGGGCGAAGGTCGGTCCGGACCGGAGCGCGGGACCACGATGGCGAAAACGCGGTGGTGGATGCGGTGTAAAACGCATGGGACGCGCTATCGCCGTCGAAATGGCCGCGAACGTGCGGATGTGGTTGGGGCGCATGTCGTCGGGCTCAACACCCGAGGAAGTGAACGAAAGCCGCCAGGCAAATCGAGGCGCACAGGGCGTCGCGGAAGAGCTTGCTTTTCCCGCTGCAGGGAAGGCCTGGGACGGGATGCCGGGGCGATTCGGCATCGAAATGGGAATCTTGGCCTATGAAGCCGGCCATGATGGAGCTCGGCCAGCACGACATAACGCAAAATGCGCTGATCCCCGGTCGGCGACACCCGGCGTGGCCATGATTACGAGCATCTCGGCGATAGCTTGCTGAGGCTGCCGGTCCGGAGCGGGATAGTTCGCAACAGGCTTGGGATGTTCGGGCTCAATATTTCCATGGAAGAGGTCGGCTGCAACTCGACGAGGTCCCACGGCTAAGAGCATCTGAGCTGCCGATGGCGTGCCGGCCGCTGCGGAACTTTCGAACGTCTCGCCGGTTAAACGGGGGCGGCAGAAGACATGAATGGCGCCTTCCGGTGCCGGTCTATCGATGAATCCGAGGTTCGATTCCAGTACCGGTCCACGCAGTGTAGCGATCGTGGGCGCGGGATTCGCGGGGCGGGCGGTCGCGCGCAAGCTCGCCTCAGCACCGGCCGGCCTGCTAATCATCGACTCGCACAATTACAATCCTTTGTCGTCATTGTCGATTGCCTGGCTGGGTTTGGGAGGCGTGCACATCTTTGTGCTGATAGGCTTGCGTAATCGGTTCGCCGTATTTCTCAATTGGGTCTGGGCGTGGCTCACCCATCCGCCCGACACGCGATTGATCACTGCCGAGGAACGTACGCGCGCGCATGCTCCCCAAGTTTTTCCGGTTTCTACGCAACTCTCCAGGAGGAGCTAGGTGACCGCAGCCGAGCCAGGAGGCGCTGCACCAATTCTCCGACCGCTCAGCGGACAGAAGGCTCTGGTCACCGGCGCAAATTCTGGCATCGGCCGCGCGGTGGCGATCGCCCTGGGTGAGGCAGGCGCCGACGTCGTGGTCAATTATGTTGCCGGCGAGGATCGTGCTCACGAGGTAGTCCGCGCCATCGAGCGGCACAGTGTCAAGGCCTACGCCCATCTCGCGGACGTGTCCGACGAAACGCAGGTCCTGGACATGTTCAGCACAATGACGCAGCGGCTGGGGACGATCGATATCCTCGTCAACAATGCTGGACTGCAACGTGATGCGCCATTTCAGGAGATGACGCTTGCGCAGTGGAACAAAGTGATTTCGGTAAATTTGACGGGTCAATTTCTCTGTGCGCGCGCCGCGATCGTCGAGTTCCTGCGCCGGGGCGTGCGTCCCGAAGTGTCTTCCAGTGCCGGCAAAATCATCTGCATGAGCTCCGTCCATCAGGAGATCCCCTGGGCCGGCCACTGCAACTACGCGGCATCGAAGGGCGGCATAACGATGCTCATGAAAAGCATCGCTCAGGAATTTGCACCGCGTCGGATCCGCGTCAACAGCATCGCGCCCGGGGCGATCCGCACCCCCATCAACGCCGCTGCGTGGCAGACCAAAGCGGCCTATGACGCGCTTATGACGTTAGTGCCCTATCGCCGAATTGGAGAGCCCGATGATATCGGCAAAGCGGCCGCTTGGCTAGCCTCCGATCAGGCCGACTACGTGGTCGGCGCGACGTTGTTCGTCGATGGCGGAATGACGCTGTTCCCAGGATTCGCGACCGGCGGATGATCGGCGACGGAACACCCCGCCATGGCCAGCGAGCGTTATGACATCATCATCGTCGGCACGGGTGCTGGGGGAGGCACCCTCGCTCATCGGCTTGCGCCGAGCGGCAAGCGCGCATCCTGCTTTTGGAACGCGGTGATTTCCTCTCGCCGCCGTCTTCGTCAACGCAGGTATCAGGCGAAAGAGACGTGGTATGGCAGCGATGGCCGCGCGTTCTCTCCCGGGATTCACTATTGGGTGGGCGGCAATACGAAGATGTACGGTGCGGCGTTGTTTCGCCTGCGCAAGGATGATTTCGCCGAGATCGAGCATCATGGCGGAAGATCCCCGCCTTGGCCGCTCGCCGATGAGGATTTCGAGGCCTACTATTGCGAAGCGGAGCACCTCTACCTGGCGAGCACGGGCTTGACCCGACCGACCCGCCGTCAAGTCGGCCTTACCCCTACCCGCCGGCCTCGCACGAGCCGCGCATTCAGGAACTCCACGATGCCTTCGAGCGGGAGGGCCATCATCCATTCCCGCTGCCGCTCGGGGTGCTGCTTGACGAAAAGGACGGCAAGCCGCTGCGCACCAGCGCCTGCATCCGGTGCGATGCCTTCGACGGTTATCCGTGTCTCGTCAACGGCAAGGCGGATACGCAGATCATCTGCGTCGAGCCGGCACTCAAGCACGCGAATGTCACGCTCCTCGCCAATGCGTGCGTTGAGCGTCTGCAGACCGAGCCCACGGGCCGCAGTGTGAGCGCGGTTTGGGTCGATCACCACGGCGCGAAGGAGGCGTACTCGGCCGATATCGTGGTCGTCGCGTGCGGCGCCATAAACTCGGCTCTTCTGCTGCTACGCTCCGCCTGCGACAGGCATCCGCGCGGGCTCGCCAACAGCTCAGATGTCGTCGGCCGGCACTACATGCGACACAACAATACGGCTTTCATGGCGATGTCGCGCCAGCGCAATCCGACGAAGTTTCAAAAGACGCTGGCCCTCAACGATTTCTATTTCAGCGCCCGCGACTTTCCCTTCCCGCTGGGCCACATCCAATTGCTCGGCAAATCGCACGGCGCGACGATCGCGGGCGAAGCGGGTTCTTGGGCCCGAATGATACCTGAAATGCCCTTCGACGCCATCGCCCATCATGCCGTGGATTTCTGGCTGACCTCCGAAGATCTTCCCGATCCCAACAATCGGATCACTTGCGGCCGCGACGGCAGGGTCACCCTCGAGCTCGCCGAGAACAACATGGAGGGTCACAGGCGGCTTCAGGCCAAGCTCAAGGACATGCTGGAGTCACTCGACTTTCATCCTCATCTGCTGCCGCGCTCTCTCTATCTGGGCAAGAACATCCCGATCGGCGGGACGGCGCATCAGGCCGGGACCGTCCGCTTCGGCCGGGACCCCAAGACATCGGCGCTCGATGTCAACTGCAAGGGTCACGACCTCGACAACCTCTATGTCGTTGATGGCGGTTTCTTCGTGCCGATCGGCGCCGTGAACCCTTCGCTCACCATCATCGCCAATGCCCTGCGCGTCGGCGATCATCTCGTCGAACGGCTCGGGAGAGGCTCGTGACCTTGAGCTTCGCAGTCACGCTCGCGGTGCGCTATCTGCTGGTCGTGCTCTTTCTGCCTTTCAGCGCCATCGATAAGATCCTCGGCTTCAGCGGTGCGATCGCTCAGGCGAGGGAGGCGATTCCGTCGGACTCCGCCGCGAGGCTCGCGATCGTTGCGGCCCTCTGCATCGAGATCATCATGCCGCTGGGTATCCTGACAGGCGTGGCCGATCGTCTTGCCGCCTTGATCATGGCAGGCTACTGCGCGATCACAGCGTTGCTGTGGAAGCAATTCTGGAAGCCGGGTGACTTCTGGTGTGCGAGGAGCAGCCGGGCGCGCGACCTGTTCTGGGACTTCCTCAAGAACCTTTCCCTCGCCGGCGGGTTCCTGCTGATCACCTTCGGCACGGACGCGGCACAGGTGAGAGCTTTGCTGTCTGATCCGCAACTCTCCTCGCATCCCTATTCAACTCACCAAGTGGCGCACCGAGGCAGGGCCATGCAGAAACCGCGGATTCCTTACTGGCATCTATGGACCGATGGGGAGGGCATCAGCCGCCAGACCAGATGCTTGCTGACTGAGTTCGAGCTGCAATCGATCTCCAAGCCGGCGCAGCCGCAGTGGCAGGGGCACAGGACGACAGCCGAGGTGACCGTGATGATGACGGTACTCCCGGTCGGCTGGACCGGTGAGTGGCATGAGAATCCGAAGCCTCAATGGATCCTTCCCTTGTCCGGCCGCTGGTTCGTCGAGTCCATGGACGGCCAGCGCGTCGAAATGGGGCCCGGTGAGCTCTCGTTCGGAGGCGACCAGAACGCGAGGGAAGCGGGCGGGCGGAAAGGCCATTTCTCTGGCGTGGTCGGTGATGAGCCCGCCGTGCTCATGCTGATCCAATTCGAGACCGTATCGCCGGAACCGTCGCCGTGCCCGTTCCGGTAGGAGAAACATGCCTGTCGGAGGCAGGATGAATGCGTTCGAAATCAAGGCCAGGCAGTTTGCCACATACATCCTGGCCAACGCGTCGGTCGAGGAACTCGCGACGGGCTTCCGCTGGCTCGAAGGTCCGGTTTGGTTTGGCGACGCAAATTGCCTGCTGTTCCAGGACCTGCCGCGCAACCGCACGATGCGCTGGAGCGAGGAGACGGGCTTATCGGTCTATCGCTATCCGACCGATTACGCCAACGGACAAACCCGCGATCGGCAAGGACGCCTCATTGCCTGCTCGCATCGCGCGCGGTGTTTGTATCGCACGGAGTTGGACGGAGAGGTCAGGACCCTCGTGTCACGCCACGCCGGCAAGCGGCTCAATTCCCCCAACGACGTGGTCGTGAAGTCGGACGGCACCATCTGGTTTACCGATCCGGTCTATGGGATCTCCAATGACTACGAGGGTGGTCGGCAGGTCTCAGAACAGCCGCCCGGACTCTACCGATATGCGCCCGACAGCGGCGAGCTCGTGTTGGTGGCCGGGGACTTCGACGGTCCCAACGGCCTGGCCTTCTCGCCTGACGAGCGGCGGCT
>JASHYD010000899.1 GCA_030043175.1 Xanthobacteraceae bacterium
CCAGCTCCTGCTTCGCCACGGTCTCGCGGTGAACCTCGTCGGGGCCGTCGGCAAGACGCAGCACCCGCGTGCGCGCATAGGCATAAGCGAGATGAAAATCTTGGCTGACGCCGGCGCCGCCGCACACCTGAATGGCGCGGTCGATGACCCGCTGCGCCATGTTCGGCGCCACCACCTTGATCATGGCGATCTGCGCCCGTGCAGCCTTATTGCCCGCCGTGTCCATCATTTCGGCGGCGTGCAGCGTCAAGAGGCGCGCCTGGTCAATTTCGATGCGGGATTCCGCGATCCAGTGGCGCGTCACGCCGTGGTCGGCGATGGCGCGCGCGAAGGCGGTGCGGCTGATGGCGCGCCGGCACATGTCCTCCAGGGCGCGCTCGGCAACGCCGATCAACCGCATGCAATGATGGATGCGGCCAGGGCCGAGCCTCCCTTGAGCGATCTCGAAGCCGCGCCCCTCGCCAAGAAGGATGTTCGAGACCGGAACCTGCACGTTGTCGAATACAACTTCGGCATGACCGTGCGGCGCATCGTCATAGCCGAAGATGCGCAGTGCGCGCTCGACCGTGACGCCCGGCGTATCGAGCGGCACCAGCACCATGGATTGGCGGCGGTGGGGCTCGGCGTGAGGATCCGTCATGCCCATGACGATGGCAATCTTGCAGCGGCGGTCCATGGCGCCCGACGTCCACCACTTGCGGCCGTTGATGATGTAGTGGTCGCCGTCGCGCCTGATCTCGGCCTTTATGTTGGTGGCGTCCGAAGAGGCCACCGCCGGTTCCGTCATCGCAAAGCAGGAACGGATTTCGCCCGCCATCAGCGGCTTGAGCCAGCGCCGCTTCTGCTCCTCTGTACCGTAGAGTATCAACGTCTCCATGTTGCCGGTATCGGGCGCAGAGCAATTGAACGATTCGGGGCCGATCGGGGAGCGGCCCATGATCTCGCAGAGGGGCGCGTATTCGAGATTGCTGAGCGCGTCCGGGAAATGTCGTTTCGGCAGGAACAGATTCCACAGTCCCGCGGCCTTCGCCTTGGCCTTGAGCTCAGCCATAATGGGCAGCTCGCTCCAGCGGTCTGGCGCAGCCGCGAGCTGACGCTCGAAAACCGGCTCTGCCGGATAGACGTATTCCTCCAGGAAGGTGGTGATGCGCGCCGCAAGGTCTTTGGCGCGCGGTGAGGTAGGCAAAAGCGTGCTGGTCATCGGGATCGTATGCCTGAGCTGACGCGAGACACTTGTTGGATCTGCTTTCCTAAATGTGCGCACATGTGTGCACCGTTTCGGTTCGCGGTTCATCCAGCGTCTTGACGCCAACGCCGAGATAGGCCGCCGCCTTGCTCGCATCTTGAAGCCGCGCGCGCGCGTTCGTCAGGATGAGGACGACAGGTAAAGGACCTTTGTTCAATTTTTCAATCATCGGCCTTGGCTCATACCGCGGCGACGAGCCCGCCCAAGCCGGCAAGCTTCGCGAGATGGTGGTCGGCGTCGCCGAACAGGGCATCGATCGCGGTGAGGCGCTTGAAATAGTGTCCCACTTTGTACTCCATCGTCATGCCGATGCCGCCGTGAAGCTGGATCGCCTGCTGGCCGACCAAGCGCCCGGAGCGGCCGATCTGCACCTTCGCGGCGGCAATCGCCCGGTGCCGCTCGGTCGGGTCCGGCTCGTCGGCCATCATGGTGGCATAGAACGCCATGCTGCGGGCCTGCTCCAGCGCGATCAGCATTTCGGCGGCGCGATGCTGGAGTACCTGGAAGGTGCCGATCGGCACGCCGAACTGCTTGCGGGTCTTAACATATTCGACCGTCATCTCATGTACGGCCGCCATGGCGCCGACCGCCTCGGCCGCAAGCGCCGCGATGGCGGCATCGACCGCCCGCGCGATGAGTGGGAATGCCTTGCCGGGCTCGCCCACAATCTGGTCCGCCCCGATCTGTACGTTCGAAAAGGTGACTTCCGCGGCGCGCAGGCCGTCGACCGTCGGATAGGCGCGGCGCGAAACGCCGGCAGCATCTGCATCGACCACGAACAGTCCTAAACCATCGCGATCGCGACGCGTGCCGGCAAGGCGCGCCGACACGATGAGCTTGTCGGCACAGTCGCCGTGAATCACCAGGCTCTTGGCGCCATCAAGGATGTAGTCGTCACCGGCGCGGCGTGCCGTGGCAGCGATATCTGCGAGGTCATAGCGCGACTGGCGCTCGGCATGCGCGAAGGCGAGCAAGAGCTCGCCGCGAGCGATGTTCGGGATCAGGGCAGCGCGCATCGCTTGCGCGGCGCCGAGCCTCAACAAACCGCCGGCAAGCACCACTGTCGCGAAAAACGGCTCCAGCGCCAGCGCCCGCCCGAAAGCCTCCATGACGATCATGGTTTCGACCGGTCCGCCGCCGACACCGCCGTGATTTTCTTCGAACGGCAAGCCAAGCAGGCCGAGTTCGGCGTAGCTGCGCCACAGCGTGCGGCTCCATCCCGTGCGCTCATCCATGAAACCCTGCCGCGCCGCAAAGCCGTAGCGATCGGTGAGCAGGCGCTCGACGCTGTCCTTGAGCAGACGTTGTTCGTCGGTAAAAGAGAAGTCCATTGAGAGCCCCAGCGATGGCACCGAAAGAGCCTGTCATGACCCGCGAAACCGCGCCGTCGGGTATCCGCGGCCGAACGCAATGCTGCACCGTACTGGATCGTCGGCCGGCGCGGGAGGTGACCAGTACTTGGGGCGCCAATGCGTCGCCCATCATACGCTCACAATCCCAATATGGCTTTGGCGATGATGTTCTTTTGAATCTCGTTCGAACCGCCATAAATCGAGACCTTGCGCCAGTTGAAATAATGCGGCGCCAGCGGGCCTGCCCAGTCGGGGCCGATCGCCTCGTTCCAGCGATCGCTGTCGTGGCTTTCCTGCGGCAGCGCATAGGGGCCGACCGCCTCCAGCAGCAGCTCGCTGATAGCCTGTTGGATTTCGCTGCCCTTGATCTTCAGGATCGACGAGGCCGGGTCAGGCTGGTGGTGGTCGCGCGCGGCAGCGACAACGCGAAGCTGGGTCATTTCAAGCGCCTTGAGCTCCACCTCGACGGCGGCGATCTTGGCCCGGAATCGCTCGTCCTCGATGAGCGGCCTGTCGCCGATGCGCTCCAGCGCCGCGATCTCCTTAAGCCGCCGGATGCGCGCCTTCGAGGTGCCGATGCGGGCGATGCCGGTCCGTTCGTTGCCGAGCAGGAATTTGGCGTAGTCCCAGCCACGGTTCTCTTCGCCGACACGGTTGTCGACCGGCACACGCACGTCGTCAAAAAACACTTCGTTGACCTCCCGGCCTCCGTCGATGGTCTGGATCGGCCGCACCGTAATGCCGGGCGTCTTCATGTCGATCAGGACGAAAGATATGCCCTGTTGCTTCTTTGCCGCCGGATCGGTACGCACCAGGCAGAAAATCCAGTCGGCATATTGTGCCGTGGTGGTCCAGGTCTTCTGCCCGTTGACGATGTAATTCTCGTCGTCGCGCCGCGCCGTCGTCTTGAGCGACGCGAGGTCGGAGCCTGCGCCGGGCTCGGAAAAACCCTGGCACCACCAATCATCGAGATTGGCGATGCGCCTGAGATGGCGGCGCTTCTGCACTTCGCTGCCGAACGCAATGATCACCGGCCCCACCATGTTGACGCCGAACGGTAGGGGATCAGGTGCCGGCGCCTGCTGCAGTTCCTCGTGGAAAATATACTGCATCACCGGACTCCAGCCGGTGCCACCCCACGCGACCGGCCAGTGCGGCACCGCCCAGCCCTTGGCGTTGAGAATACGCTGCCAGGTGACGATGTCGTCCTTTTCGAGCCGCCGCGCTTCCACCATCTTACGGCGGATCGGCGCCGGCAAAGCGGCGCGCATGAAGGCGCGCACTTCATCGCGGAATGCGATTTCGTCGGGCGTGAAGCGCAGGTCCACTGGGCCGGCCCTCAGTTGATCTCGAATAATCCCGCCGCGCCCATGCCGCCGCCGACGCACATGGTGACGACGGCCCGCTTGGCGCCGCGGCGCCGTCCTTCAAGCAGGATATGGCCGGCCATGCGCGATCCGCTCATCCCAAAGGGATGACCGATGGAGATCGAACCGCCGTCGACGTTGAGACGTTCCTGGGGAATGCCCAGCCGGTCGCGGCAGTAGAGCACCTGGCTGGCAAAGGCTTCGTTGAGCTCCCACAGATCGATGTCGGCGGTATCGAGACCGTGGCGTGCCAAAAGTTTGGGAACGGCGAACACCGGACCGATGCCCATCTCATCGGGCTCGCAGCCGGCCACCGCAAAACCGCGGAAGATGCCGAGCGGTGTGAGCCCGCGCTTTTCCGCGAGGGTGGCGTTCATGACCACGCAGACGGACGCGCCGTCCGAAAGCTGGCTCGCATTGCCGGCCGTGATAAAGCCGCCATCGCGTACCGGCGCGAGCGCCGTGAGGCCTTCAAGCGTGGTGTCAGGACGGTTGCCTTCGTCGCTTTTTAGCGTGACCGGCTCGCGGCGCTCCGCCTTGGTTTCCTTGTCCACCACCTTCTTCATCGTCGGCAGCGGCACAATCTCATCAGCGAACCTGCCGGCCTGCTGAGCCGCCGCGGTGCGCCGTTGGCTTTCCAAAGAATATTCGTCCTGCGCCCGCCGGCTCACGCGATAGCGTTCCGCCACGATGTCCGCAGTCTCGATCATCGGCATCCACAGTTCCGGCTTGTGCTGCTCCAGCCATTCCTCCTTGACGGGCGGCGGCCGCCCGCCTTCCTGCAGCAGGCTGATGCTTTCAAGCCCACCGGCGACAATCACGCCGGCCTCGCCGGCGATGATGCGCTGGGCCGCGAGCGCGATCGTCTGCAGACCCGACGAACAGAAGCGGTTGACGGTAACCCCTGGCACGGTAACCGGCAGGCCGGCCCGGATCGCCGACAGGCGGGCGATGTTGTGCCCGGTCGCCCGCTCCGGCATGCCGCACCCCATCATCACGTCCTCGACCTCGCCGGGCTCGATGCCGGCCCGCTCGACCGCATGCTTGACCACGTGGCCGCCGAGCACGGCACCGTGGGTGATGTTGAAGGCGCCGCGAAACGCCTTGCCGATCGGCGTGCGGGCAGTTGAAACGATGACGGCGTCAGGCATGCCGGGCTCCTTTGCACCGCTCCTCCTCGATCAATTCCTTCTTGGAAAGCTTGCCGACGCTGGTGCGCGGCAGGGCGGCGCGGGTTTCGAGGGCGGCCGGCATCGCGTGGCGGCCGACCTTGTCGGCGAGGAAATCCCTGAGCGCGTCGAGCGTCAAGGGCGCCGCGCCGGACCGCAGCTTGATGAAGGCCTTGGCGGCTTCGCCCCGGTAGGGGTCTAGAATCCCGATCACCAGGGCTTCCTCGACGTCCGGGTGCTGATAAATCGCCTGCTCGATTGCCTGCGGATAGACGTTGAAGCCGCCGGAAAGGATCATGTCCTTCTTGCGGTCGAGAATGAAGAAATAGCCGTCTTCATCCATGGTGCCGATGTCGCCGGTCAGAAAACCGCTGTCCGCAAAAGCTGCGGCCGTCTCGTCCGGCCGGTTCCAGTACCGCTGCATTACGTTCTTGCCCTTGATCCGCAGCTCGCCGACCTCGCCGGGGCCGAGCACACGGTGCGGAT
>JASHYD010000900.1 GCA_030043175.1 Xanthobacteraceae bacterium
GCTCGACACGTACGGTCACCTGTTCCCCGATCCCGCCGATGATGCCCGCCAGGCCGCCGCCGAACTGCGCCTTGTAAATGCATCACAGACGCAACGCGCCACCAGATAATTAAACGAAATCAATCGCGAAGGCCGGATAATCGATCCGGCCCGCCAGCAGATCCTGCATTGCCTGTGCGCCGCTGCAATAGGGGGACATGAGTGACATTGACTCCAATCACGGTATTGAGCAAAGGCAGGCGAGCTGATTTGATCCGCCTGCTCGGGCCGAGCCGTACTGCAGTTTCGCCTGGTTGACCTTCGCATAGGCAATGAACTGCCGCAGATTGTCGGACGGAATCCTTGCGCGCAACCAGTACGATCGACTCGTCAGCGACCAGCACAACGGGCAGAAAATCAGTGGCAGCGTTGTAGAGCGGCTTTTTATAGAATGACTGGCTCTGAGCGTGGGTGCCAATGCTGCCCAGCACGAACTGATAGCCATCGGTGTGCTGCTTTGGCGACCCGGCTGGGGCCGGCGAGGCCGCCCGCCCCTCCGAGTTTTCAAAAATAACCCGCCGCCCGAGTTCGGTGCGCAGGCCCTCCGCCAAAATCCGCGCGATGGCATCGGTTGTTCCGCCACGGGCGAAGGGTGCAACCATTGTCAGCGGCCTATTGGGAAAACTTTGCGCCTGTGCCGCACGCTGCCAAGCGCCGCAGCAGAGCTCGACGGAAAGCATTGCCATCGTCATCAAAGCATGCCGGAACACGATTCCTCCACTATCTATTTTGGCACCGTCGTAAGCGATCGCGACCCGCCCAAACGCCAATTTTTTCCAAAAAAAAGCGATCTAAAGTCGAAAGCATCGGCCCAACTGCGACGACTTGATTGTCAACGAATGTCTACTGGTGAAGGTGAAGCTGGCGTGCCGCTCGACCAAAACAAGCGGCCGATGCTGAGCCACTTCCGACATTTTGGACTTGCAGTGACTCAGCGATTCATTTGGCACAAGCTTGCGATGCGGCAAGTCGGCAGGTATCTGAGCTACACCTACTCGTGGTGCGGGGCTCGCGTGAAGGCCGCAGTACCTCGTAGCCGATCTCGGCGGCGGCACACTGCCACCAAGTAAGTCGAAAAACATGCATCCAATCGTCGAAAGCAATCGGGCCGCACGAATATCGCAAACAATCCACCGACCAGACCCCCATCTATGGCCCGTGGCAAATCTAAATGGGCTATCGCTCGACGCACCAAGGAGTCAATGCCGTCCTTCGGTATTCCTGGAAGCGCTGGACTGAGTCGTTGTGTCTATCAAACTCCCCGAGCATCGTAGTCGCTCGGCCCTGAGCCTCTCCAACTCCACCCCGCCATATCTGGTCGCTCACAGATACTCCCGGCAGGGATTGCACAATAGGACTGGTCGCCGCCTGTGCGGCGTGAGTATAGCCGCCACCCGAGTCTAGTCATCGATCACGACGCCCCACGGAATGCGGCCGACCGGGATCGACAGTGTGGCCTTGCGTGCCTTGAGATCGATGACGGTAACGTCGTCACCGAATCCGCTGGCGACATAGAGGGTCTTCTCGTCGCGCGACATGCCGAAGCCCCAGGACCGCTTGCCGACCAGGATGTAGCCCTGGACATTGCGCGTCGGCACGTCGACGATAGCGACGTGGGCAGCGTGTCCCAACGTTACATAGGCGGTCTTGCCATCTTTTGTCATCCGCAGGCCGACGGGCGTCACGTCACTCTTGCGCATGCCGGGGGGAGGAACTCGATTTTGCCTTCAGCCGTGAATGTCTCATGATCGATAACGTAGACTTCGCCTGACAACTCAGTCGACACCCACAATTCCTTGCCGTCCGGCGTCGCGGCGAACCGGCGCGGCCTTGTTCCAACCACCACGTCCTGCACCACAGTGCCCGAGTCGGCATCGACGAGATGGACGAGGTCGCCAACTTCGGACGTCACGTAGACGAAATGGCCGTTCTCGCTCACCAGAACGCCCTCCGGCTCGGCGCCGGTCGGCACTTCTTGCACGATGATATTCTGATCCATATCGATGATGGAGGTGAGGAGCCTTCCTCGTTCGACACATAGATGCGGCGACCAGACTCGTCGATGCCGAAGGTCTCGGGGCTCGCGCCAGTGGACAACTTGCCGACAACTGCGAGCTTCGCGACATCGATGATGTCGATCACGTCATCGTCGCCGCAGGCCACATAGAGTTTCGTGTGATCGGCATTGAAATGCATGTCGCGCGGACGGCGCGATGTTTTGAGGTCCTTGATGACTGTGTTGGTCTTGGGGTCGATAATAATTAGATTATTGGTCCTTTCGTTGCTTACGAACACGAGCCCGGTGTCCTGGGCTGAACTTCCGGAGGAAGCAGCTACGAGGACTGCCGTTGCCAAACCTGACACTGCAAACAGCCGACAAATGAGCACGAGCAGATCTCCGAATTACCGCATTGATTTTGCCGCGACGAAAGAAGAGTCTTTCTGCCTTCGGCTGCTCAACGGTCGCAGGATGTCAAATCCTTTTCTTCGATGGAAAAGATTTCGCCTGCTTGCAGCTTGATGTTGCGCACGAGACAGACCCGCCCAGAAACGTTCTTGAGCTTGACGTCGTAGGGTCCCGACGGGGCGTCGGTAATCCGCAAGCGCTCATCTGAGTCAACCGTGCCGTCTTTGTCGTTCTTGCACTGGTTGTCGCCCCAATTCGTTGTCCCTGCAGGCGCGAGGTAGAATTCACTGATCGTCTGGCGAGTGAGATTCCAGAATCGCTGGACGCTCCGCGGCAGACGCGCCTGAAGAGATGATGATGAACGCAAGTCCGGCGTGGATAACCCTGTTCATTTTCATTCCTCCGCTACGCAAACCGCGCCACATTTGGTCGCAAAATTAGCTTTCTGTTTCGGGAGCAACTTCGTGGGCGACAGCGCTCCCCGCGAAAGTGTCCTTGTCCCGCTTCGGTCGCTGATGAGCTGCAATATCTTCGCCGCGGCTCACCGATAATGTGGCGGCAACCTGGATCGCCAGCGCTGCCGCGATGTCAAGGAAGTGCAACTCTGGCTGCGCATCTCCGGTATGCGGGGCAATGACCCTGATCAGCGAGCGCGCCACGATCAACGTGCGTTGCTTTGCCATTACCGCTGGTGGCCGCAGCCGCCATCTCAATGCTCGGCTCAGAACGTCGCCTTCAGGCCCGCATAGGCGGCGAACGGCATGCCGGGCACGAAGGCGCGGGGATCGGTCAACGTCCCGAGAGTGTTGGGGTTGGTGTTGTTCGCGGAGGTGAAGCCACCGGTATCAGTGAACGTGCCGAACAGATAGTAATGCTGGTTGAGCGCGTTGTTGATCAGGCCGAACAGCTCGACGTTCGGCGTCAGCTGATAGGACGTGTGCAGGTTCAGTACCGCGTAGGCCGGCACCTTCGGGTTCACGTTGGTGTCGTCGTTAACGAGGTACGAAGTTCCCACGACATTGAGGT
>JASHYD010000901.1 GCA_030043175.1 Xanthobacteraceae bacterium
TGCAGAGCTCTTGAGCCAGTTCCGCAGTCCCCAATACATGACTTGCGGCGCGACGACATGGTCGCCAGGTCTGAGCGCCAGAAATACGGCCGTTGCTGCTGCCATCCCGGACGCAAAAGTGAGGCAGGCCGCGCCACCTTCGAGCTTGGCCAAGAGCGCTTCCGGCGGAATGAAGGTCGGGTTTGTCGGCCGGCCATAGGAGTAGCCGGCCCGATATTGGTTGTCGGGATCGCGAATGAACGTGGTGGCGGGATGCACCGGGGGAATGAGCGCCTTGGTCCCCTCATCGATCCATCCCAGCGCCTGCGCAGCCATTGTCGCTTTGTGGCGAGACTCCACGGTCTGCTCCTGTTGGCTTTACTTGCCATGACTACTTTGATTCCGAGCGGCTGGAATCAATTGCCGGGGGCAAAGGTGCTGGCGCGTCGTGCCCCCGGGCCCTGCCCGCAAAGCGGGGGCGTCGGCGCGCTCCACGTTGCCCAACCCGCGAAGCGTTCCGGTTTGAGTAACCACGGGCTATCGTTTCGCGGTCAGAAATCTGGCTGCTCAGCCTGCGGCACGGCGGACTCCTTTCCCGAGTACCATTGAAGGTTCTCGGCGCAGATCACTTCCGTCCATGGACCGATGTTGGGCCGATAAGTGATGGTTGCCGTCCATGGCCTGGTGAAGACGCCGGTGTCCTCGACCGTAAAGTGGAGTTGCAGCACCTTGCCGCGGTAGTTGGGATCGATCTCCACGACACCGGTCGCGCCCGTCACAGGAATATAAGAGTTCTCTTTGGCGTTGCGCTCCAAGGCGTCCTTGGCGTCGGCGTAGTCGACCAGCCGGTAGCGCTCGACGACGTGCAGCGCTGGACTGTGCGGGGTGCCGTACATATCCACCATAGCAAACGGCCCTATTTTGATCCCGACGGTGTCGATCACCAGTGTGTCAGCCTCGTAATGGCCGACGGAATCTCCATACCAGGACGGCGCGACCTGCGCGGGATGAGGCTCGTTCATGCGCACGCGACGCAGTTCGTGGCCCTGGCGGTAGATCATCAGGATGTGATCCGGCCGCTGGAAGATTTGCAACAGGAAATCCCAGAAGACGTAGGGCACGCCGCCCGGCCAGCACTGGTTGCTCGGTGTTGGATAACCCTGGCCCGCCAGCGAAGCCTCGCCGTGCTTTCTCACGACTTCGGATGCCCAGGGCTGCAGGATCGGATTGGTGTAATCGCCAACCAGTTGCTGGAAGTTGGCGATGCCGTCGCGCCGCCGCGAGCGGTTGCGCACCGGCCCGGGTCCAGATGCCGGAGGCTCAAAGCCGGTGAGATAAGGATGTGCCCAGGTTCCGGAGAAATCCGGTATCGAAGCCGCGCCCTGCCCACTGCTCTGAGATGATCCGGCTGCCGGCGATACGATCTGTGCCCAGGCGGGTGTCGAAATCGCTGACGCCACCAGCAAGAGGAAACTCCGCAGCCGCACCTTCATGCTTCCCTCCCGGTGACGTAACCCCGCGCTCGTCCGGCGACAAGCCTATCGGAGATTTTAGCATGGGCGCGTGTCTGCGTAAGCTCGACCAATGCCGTCAGGAATCGGGCTTTTCTGATCCGGCCCTCGTCCGATTACGGCCGCATCACGAAGATCATCCGATGCGAACAAATACTCCGAGCGACACCTTTGCAAACCGGGACTTGGAGCGGTTGATGGGTCAATGGCGCCGACGCATCGCTCCGGCCAAGGCTGCCGGCGCCGGCCGCAAGCCTGCGATAGACGTGTCCAGGATGCGCGAACTGCAATCGCCACGGCGCTGGGCCAGGCGGGCGTCTATCGTGGCATCTCTGTGAGGCGCATCACGTTGAGCAAACGCCTGGCAGGTTAGGCTGTCCGCGGCTCGCAAAACCAGACGTGAAACAGCCGGGGATTTGATGACGACCTACATTTTCGATGCTCAGTGGAAAAACGAACGCGCTAGGCTGCGCTCGCTTGGGGCCCTGTTCGACCGTGCATCGGTCCGCTACCTCGCCGAGCTTGGGGTCGACGAAGGGTGGCGGTGCCTGGAGGTCGGATGCGGCGCTGGGGGAATCGCGTTCTGGCTGGCCGATCGTGTCGGCCGCACGGGCTGGGTGCTGGCAACCGACCTTGACACCCACTTCATTGACGGCCGCGGGCAGCCCTCCACGTCTGCAAACATAACATCATGATCGACCCCATCGATGAAGGCTCGTTCGATCTGGCACACCCGCGCGCCGTCGTGGAGCACATTCCCAATCATGAGCAGGCCCTCAACCGCATGATCTCAGCCGTTCGTCCTGGCGGCTGGCTGCTGGTCGAGGACGTGGACTTTGGCGGCGCGATGGCGGCGGCATTGGCACGGTATTTCCTCCCGGCGGAGCACAGGCCACTGGTTGAGCGCGTCTACCGTGCAGTAGAGACACCCCGCCAGCGGGTGTGGCTTGCAGATCCGTGAAAGGCCCCGCCATTTTCGTTGAACGCCTTGGACATCAGATCTCTGCCGACGTGCTTTGGCAGTAATCCTCGTCTTCATGGGATCACGGGACGAAAATTGACCGGTCAAACTCGAACATAGCGCGCCGCGCGCGACAACCCTTGCCCGGCATCACTACTCCGCCGCCTTGGCGTGGAGCGCCTCTTCGCTATGAACCTCACGCTTGCCGAACAGCCAAGTTTGCAGACGATCGAGATAAAGATAGACAACCGGCGTTGTATAGAGGGTGAGCACCTGGCTGAGCGCGAGGCCGCCGACCATCGCATAGCCGAGCGGCTGGCGCAGCTCCGAGCCGGTACCCCTGCCGAGCATCAGTGGCAGGCCCGCGAGCATGGCAGCGGCGGTCGTCATCATGATCGGGCGGAATCGTAGCTGGCACGCCTCGCGGATCGCCTCGATAGGGGTGAGGCCGCGGTCGCGCTCAGCCACAATCGCGAAGTCGACCAGCATGATGCCATTCTTCTTGACGATGCCGATCAGGAGGATGATGCCGATGATCCCAATCACGGATAAATCGATGCCAGCAAGAGAAAGTGCGAGCAGTGCGCCCACGCCTGCCGACGGTAGCGTCGATAAAATAGTCAGCGGGTGGATGAAGCTCTCATAGAGCATTCCCAGAATGATGTAGACCACGATCAGCGCCGCCGCGATCAGCGCCGGCTCGCTTGCGAGCGATGTCTGAAAGGCTTGGGCGTTGCCTTGAAAGCTGGCGATGATCGAGGCTGGTTTGTTGAGTTCGCGCTCTGCCTCCGCGATTGCTGTCACCGCCTCACCAAGCGCGACGTTTGGAGCCAAGTTGAACGACAGCGTAACCGCCGGAAATTGGCTTTGATGGTTGACCACGAGTGGCCCGACCTTCGTGCTATTGACACTGACAAGCGTGGATAACGGCACTGCGGCGCCCGTCAATGGCGATTTTACGTAGATACGGTCGAGAGTGGACGGTAACCCCTGGAGTTCCGGCTTGACCTCCAAAATTACCCAGTATGTGTTGATCTGGGTATAGTACTGAGTTACTTGCCGTTGACCGAAGGCATCATTGAGGGTGTCGTCGATCAGTTGCGGACTAATTCCAAAACGCGAGGCTTGGTCGCGATTGATATTAACGGTAAGATAGGGGGCGCTGTTGAGGAGATCGGTGGCGACGTCGGCGAGCTGGGGCAGCGTCTTCATTTTGACGAGCATCTTGCCCGACCATTCGGCAAGCTCCTTAATATCGATATCCTGCAACGTGTACTGGAACAGGCCGCGCGACAGTCGTCCGCCGACCGTAATATCTTGCGGAATCTGCATGAATACGGCTGCGCCCTTGACTGCAGCGAATTGCGGTCGCAGCCGATCAATAATCTGGGAAGCGGTCGCGTCACGTTCGTCGCGCGGTTTCAAACTGGCGAAGATGCGGCCGCTATTCGTTGTGTAAGCGCCGCCGCCGTTGCCCATGTTGGAACCGAAAGTCTCGATATCCGGATCGCGGGCGATGATGGCGCCGATCTCCTCCTGTATCCGCATCATCTCGATCGGCGAAACGTCTTGTGCCGCCTCGGTCAATCCCAACACTTGTCCGGTGTCCTGGATTGGGAAGAAGCCCTTTGGCACCGTGAGGAAAAGGCCGACTGTGGCGGCCAAGGTGGCGAAAAACACCGCGAGCGTAATCCCCTGGTGTGCAAGCGCAATGTCGAGGGTGCGCCGATAGCCTGCGAGAAGCGTATCGAAGAATGTCTCGAAGGCGCGGTAGACGCGGCCATGCTCATGCGCCGCTGGCCGCATAAATCGGGCGCCCAACATCGGGGCAAGCGTGAGGGAAACGCAGGCAGATACCGCGATCGAAGCCGTGACCGTGAGGGCGAACTCGCGGAACAGCCGGCCGATGATGCCCCCCATCAGCAGCAAGGGGATGAACACGGCAGTCAGCGACACGCTAATTGACAGCACGGTGAAGCCGATTTCGCGTGCGCCATTGAGAGCCGCTTGGAACGGGGGCTCGCCGTCCTCGACGTGGCGGTGAATGTTCTCGACGACCACGATGGCGTCGTCGACGACGAAGCCGACCGCAATGGTCAGCGCCATCAGCGAAAGATTATCGAGACTGAAACCAAGCAGATACATCACCGCGCACGAGCCGAGCAATGCCAGCGGCACCGTCACCGCCGGTATTACCGTCACCCAGAAATCGCGGATGAACATGAGAATCACCATCACCACCAGAATGACGGTGATGGCGAGAGTGAACTCGACGTCGGCGAGGGAGGCTCGGATGGTGGTCGTGCGGTCGAGGATGGTTGAAACCTTCACGGACGGCGGGATGCTGGCGGTCAACAACGGCAGCCGTGCCTTAATGTTGTCGACCGTTTCGATGACGTTGGCGCCGGGCTGCTTGTAGACGATAAGCAGAACGTCGCGACTGAGTTTTTCGTAAGCTGCAATCGTAACGTCGGTCGGCGCCTCGATGGCCTGACCGATGTCGCGCACGCGCACCGGCGCGCCGTTGCGGTACGCGAAGATCATGTCGTCATATTCGGCGGGCTGCATCATTTGATCGTTTGCAGCAATGGTGAAGCTCTTCTCCACGCCGTTGAGCGTACCCTTGGCGGCGGTAGTCGTGGCCGTGATCAGCCCTGCGCGCACGTCCTCGAGGGTCAGTCCCGTCGCCGAAAGCTTGGCAGGGTCGACCTGGACCCGGATCGCCGGCTTCTGCTCGCCGGCAATGAGTACCTGGGCGACTCCGGGCACTTGGGACATCTGCTGGGCGAGGATATTGTCGGCATAGTCGTCGACCCGGGTAATCGGCAGAACGTCGGAGCGCGCCGACAGAATCAAGACGGGTGAGTCTGCCGGATTGACTTTCTTATAAGAAGGCGGCGGAAACAGATTAACCGGAAGCTGCCTCGCGGCGGCCGTGATGGCGGCCTGAACATCCTGCGCGGCGCCATCGATGTTTCGATTGAGCGTAAACTGGAGCACGATTGTAGTGGTTGAGAGCGTGCTCACCGACGTCATCTGAGTTATGCCGGCGATTTGGCCGAACTGGCGTTCGAGGGGTGCCGCGACCGACGCAGCCATGGTCTCGGGGCTGCCGCCCGGTAAGCCGGCCGAGACCTGGATGGTCGGAAAATCAACCTGCGGCAATGCGGCGACTGGCAAAAAAGGGAACGAGACGATGCCGGCGAAGGCGAATGCCGCCATCATGAGGGCGGTTGCCACTGGTCGGCGGATGAACGGCTCAGAAATGTTCACGGGGCGCGTCCTTGGGTGGCGGAAATCGCAGCGGATCTCTCCTTCGGGGGCTGGATCGCCACCCGAGCGCCCGGCTGCAATCGATAATATCCTTCCGTGACAACACGCTCGCCGGCGTCAAGGCCGACCGCCACAATGGCAACGTCGTCTGCCGGCGGCCCCGTCTTGATCGGTCGCATCTGCGCCCTGTCATCGGCCCCGACCACCCAGGCGAACAGGCCATCGG
>JASHYD010000093.1 GCA_030043175.1 Xanthobacteraceae bacterium
AAGTGCACCCCGAGCAAGGGTACGCTCGAAAACATCGATCGGGTGCTCAAGAATCCGACCAGTCTGGGCTTTGTGCAACTTGACGTCTACGCCAACGAGGCGAGCAAGCGGCCAGAGGAATTCAAGAAGCTCACCGTGGTCCGCAGCGACATCGCGTGCGAAGGCCTGTGGATGGTGACGAAAAACCCGGCTCTTAACAACTATGGGCATGTCCTGGCCTTGTCGCGGCGCATTCCGTTCGTCTTGCCTGCGCAAGCGAGCGGCTCGGCAGCGACCTTTGCCTTCCTGCAGGCGAACGACCGCGACGGCCTAGGCCGTGTGCCGGAAGCGAATATACGTTACGCGGCCGACGCCACCGCGGTGTTGAACGAGGCGGCTTCCAGCACCGCCGGAGCGGTCGGCTTTCTCGTGCAGTTTGCTGATCCCGAGAACGCCAATATCAAGCTAATCGTGGAGAAAGGGCTTACGGTCATTCCGGTGGCGAGCCGGCAGATATTGCACCTCACGCTGAATGACCGGAATATCTATCAGCTGCAGACGTTCACTTTGAGGACGGTCGGCCTCTTCGTGAAGGCATTGGAGGCAACCACCGTCTGCACGGCCGTCGCAGTTAAACGCCGGAGCAGTTCGGTGGCGAACGTGACAAGGATGACCAGATGGACTTGATCGAGACGGTTCGCGAGGTGCCGGTCGAGAGACTGCTGCCCCAGGAGAGCCGTGTTGCTCAGCTGATACGCGACACAAAGAAGGCCTCGGAGCGAGTGATCGAGGAAATGTCGGCGCTGGTGGAGCGAACCCGCAAGGCGATCGAGGAGCGCAGCCCGTAACCCGAACGCTGGTTTGAGGGGCGGGCATGGGCACCGGCCCTGGACCGCGCAGCTGCGCTGATGCCGCGGGCGCGACCGACGCCTCTTGGTTTTGAAAGCTCGGCTCAGCGGCCAACAAGACAATCCGCGTCCCTGGCGTCACCCGACTAAACACCTCCGGGGACTTGACAGGTGAAGAGCCATTTCGAAGGCTCGATGACAGACATGTTTTCTGCGGCCTTAAAGGTGATGCGCGTAAGTTACGATTTGTGGTGGATCGCCCTGGTCATCACCACTGGAACCGGGACCTTGGCGTGCAATCACGTTGCGTTGCGACTAATTCTGCGAATGTGGCGGGCTTGGAGGCGATCGAAACGGGGAGTGCCACACGAGACAGACCGAAACGCTCAGGTCGGGATTGTCGGCATAACGCCGAAGGCGGTGCAAATGCGCCGCATAATGCGGTTCGGGACAAAACGCCGTAACAGCGATACCGGGTGGACAGATTAGTGGCTTTATTTCGCCGGGCCTCGGCAGCACCGAGGAAGGTAACAAGCGAGCGGACCATGACCGATGATGATGGACGCAATCAATGGGGTGCGAGTGATCGAAGACGTTGGTGGCAACTCAGGAAGATGATTACGAGGAGATGCGTGTGTCGTTCCGGTCCGCTGCTCGACCTGATCAGAGGGGTGATTGAGTTCGATGAGGACCTGCTTAGCCAAATCAAAATCAAGGTTGAGCAGATGAGAGACGAGGCTATGACCCCGCCAAATCTTGCGACGGCGCCTGCCAGGCAGAAGGCCATTTGGGACGCGGCTGGGGATTTCTTTTTTGATCAATCACGGCTTGTCGAAGGCATAATAAAAGATGAAGGCGTGCGAGGGCTAAAGCCGAACGTGGCCCAAGAGCAGGCGCTTACAGTAATGTTGTACTCTCTGCTTGACGCCCGCCGGCGAGAGCTCTCGGGAAGGACGGAGTACGAAGAACGCATTTGGCGAAAGCTCTGGCCAATCAGCAAGAGTCTGATGGAAGAATTCCAGGAGGGACACGGACGTCCGCGTCCTCCCGGATATCGGTGCTCCCGGGAACACGCCACGGAAATCCGGCTGCGCATCCTGCGTGGCATACCAAATGATCCATCGGTTCGCAGCATAAAGATTGACACAATCAAAGGCTATTTCGACCAGTTTTGTGACGAGTGCGTCAAATTAGCTTCCCAGGAGTATGCGGGCGTGCACTATGGGGAGGGTGACCACGGCGCGGGCCTGCCGACCTATGTAAAGGCAGTGATGTTGCTTAGCCTGAAGAAATGTATCGGTCAGCTCGGCGAGCCTGAGCGCAACGTTATCCTAGCGTCATTAGAGGAAGACGAAGGGGCCGAATACCGCTGGCGAGAAGGGATGAAAACGGATGAATTTCGGCGGCTGAAAAATCTGGCGCTACGCCACCTTCGCAACTGCCTGGATCCGAAGGAGTAGAGATGATGGTCAAGTCCGGAATGGAGAAACTGCTTGGCGAGGTGCTCGCGCTTCACGACGAAGACGGGCGCGGCGCCGAGCTGACAGAGGAACGGGCCAGGGATGTTCTGTTGGGTCATGACGTGTTCAGGCGTGATGAAGAACGTCTTCTGGCAACATCACCGTTGGCGCGATCGACCTATGCCGAGGTCCAGGAGGATTTGCGACTCGAGGAGGAGGCATTCCTCACCCGCTGCAGGCGGGCTGGGATCGAGACCGAGATTGTCTTTCCCTTGGCGGCGAGCGGCGGCGAGGACCCTCCGGAGTTATCGAACGCCGACTTCTCGATCAGACTGCGTAGTCGTCCGATATCCGAGGGATGGGTCATTTCCTTGACGCTGAGCGATCGATTTCGCAAAATCATGCATTCCGACGGTTGGCTTGTCGTGGTTGACGATCAGGGCGTCACGTGGCTTCGTGGCCAAGTCAATAGTTATGGAGAAATTCACTCCTACAGCTTGCCGGAGGGCGAAGATCCGGCAAAGACTGTTCGAAGGAAAGGATTCAAGCTGCGCGTTCGACCCGGCTGAGAGGAGGCGGTCCTCGGAGGATAGGCGATGTTGCGGCGTGGGGGATCGAGAGAAGTTCGTAACGTTGGCTTTCCAGTTGTGAACAGCGATGGCCGCGATCGGCTCGTGCACGTGTATTGCAAGGCGAGCCTCGATCACCATGGCAACCCCACGATCCCCACCGGGCCCGACGATGTGATCCGGCGTTATCGCGGCGCCGCGTTGGAACACAATCCCCTGTACACGTTTTTCGATACTGATCCACGCATCGGGGTGGAGATCTACGTCGACGGAAATAGCCTTGATTTGGCGTTCGTTATCGCCGACCGCATGGCTCGACACGGATACTCGGAGAGCCGAACGATCGTCGCCACGGGGTGCTTGCGGGGTAACGATGGCATTGTCGGGCGGGTCGACGGATTCGAGAGAAAGGCGATCCTGCTTCACAAAAGCGATCTACGCAGCTTTTTGTTTATCTTTCCGAAGGCGAATTTCGTCGAATCTACCGGCGACGCGTTGCAACATCTCCAGGAGGAGTGCCATGCAGAATGCGTGCCAATCGAAAACCTCGACGAAATCAAATTTCTTTGGGAGACAGGAATTGACCTCCCCCGTCCAGCGAAGTGGAGGCGAAGCCTAACAGCACTCGGGCTGGTGGCGGCGGTGAGCTTCACTGCAGTAACGTTGTTGCCTATCGAGAAGCCTCTACCCGCGCCACCACGGCCACCCCTTAATGCGCCCCTCGATAAGCGGATCAACACTGCTGACGACAATGGCGCCTACCAGACTCAGTTTTGTCCGCGACTGCTCGCTGCGGTCTCGGACGTTCTCTTCCGCGGCTACTGGTGCGCCACGAGCACGGGCACAGTCGAAAACATCGATCGCGCGCTCGGATTTCCGACGAACATCGGCTTAGCGCAGCTTGACATCCTTGCCGATGAGGCAATCAAGCGGACTGAAGAACTCAAGAGGATCGTTGTCATCCGCACAGATGCGTGCGAGGGCCTCTGGATGGTCACCAGGAACTCGGGTCTCAAAAGCTATGAGCACGTTCGGGAGAATGCGTCTCGAATTCGTTTCATCCTGCCGAAAGGCAGTGGTTCGGCAGCTAGCTTCGCCTTCCTGCAGGCGGATGACCGCGACCGCCTGGGCCGCGTGCCCGACGCTAAAAAGCATTATGTGGACGGCACCACTGCAGTGCTGAATGAGGTGGCTCGCAGTAACGATGAAGCGGTGGGCTTTTTCGTACAGTTTGCAGACCCGGAGAACGCAATTTTCAAATTGATAACGCAGACCGACCTCACGATCATTCCGGTGATAAGCAACGAAATATTGGACATCCTGCAGTGGGACGGTCAGCCCGTTTATCAGCAGAGGACGTTCAAAACGAAATCGGGCGGCGTCTTCGGCGCCCTCGATATCCTCGCGAGACAGGTCACCACCGCCTGTACACCGCTTGCGATAATCACCGGAAAGCCGGATGCGTCCGGCATTGGCGAAGATCAAGTCAATCAGCGCGACCTCATCAAAAAGATTAGCGAGGTGTCTAAGAATTTGCTCCCACAACAGAGCCGTGCCGTGGCAATTATCATGTCTCTCCAGAAGCGCGTAACGCAGGTTTTCGAGGAGGCGGAGGCGCTGATCGAACGTGTACGGCGCAGGATCGACAAATCGCAGGAAATTAGGCGAAATAGCGGCACCACCGGCTACGGCACGTCCGGCCGGAGTTAATCGGCGTCCGCCAGACGCGCCAGGTTAGCGAGGTCTAACCCATTGATTCGCCCGGCATTGGTCAATCCGCGAACCGGTTCCGGATGAATTGAGAAGGCGCCTCATTGAGCCACCATGCTGATGGCCCAGCCGGGCTGCGGTAAGTTGCCCAATGGCACACTTAGATTTATCACGTGCTCGGCGGGCAAGCGAAGGTATTTCGAGTTCATCGACGACACCTCATGCTCGCGCCCTCTCTTCGGTCCGCCCTCAGTACGAAACTGGGCGCGCCAAAACCCGCCTTCTTTTGCACGGAGACGGCGACGAGCCGTCATCGCCGGGCGCCCGGACTTGCCTAGAACCTGACCGGCTTCGAATCCCGCCGCGTGGATAATCGCCGGCACCATATTTCCACCCCCTCGGTTTCCGGCTTGCGCTCGCGCGTCTTCCAGAACTCAGGATATAATCCCGTCATCATCTGATCGTTTGCGCTTCGATGCCGTCGAGATTCGAACGCGCCGCACATCTGGCTAATGTTATGCATCATAGCGCTAGTGATAATAGCATTGCTCTGTCGAGGTCAACAGCTTCGATCCCGGTTTTGGGGGGGCGGCTCGCGCCAAGCGCTTGAGTCAATCCGACCGTTGCCAATTATCCTCGCGTGTTGAGGAGATCACAGACGTGCGTGGGACTTGGGGTAGCCGACCGGATTTCGGCGCCAAGGCGGAGCGTTCGAGCTATACCGGGTCGCCTCCCGATTGGACGATCTTGTGCGCCAAGTCTTTTGTGGGAGACCGGTTGGGGATCGCGCGTAAACCGCATTGCAGTTGATTGTGGGCTCAATGCGTTGCCGGCTCGGGCATGTTGCGTTGTCTCCGCGACCGATTCAAGGTCATTCACCAGGTGCCGAGAAAGTCATCGACGGTTCTCTGCGACACGGTGGTACAATCCGTCTGCAAGAAGGTGCTCACAATGTGGGCCAGCCAAAGGGCGCAAATTTCAAACCGGGGCACGGCGTCGGTTGTAAACGCCGTTGCCTCTGAATGGCTTACTTGCTACGGTGGGTAACGTTACGTGGAGCGAATAAGTGATGGACGACACCTTTCAGGACCTCGGCGAACTGGAGCAGGCGGTTATGCAGCTCATCTGGGCGGGTCGCCCGATGACGGCCGAACTCGTGCGCGAACAGTTGCCGCGGCGGTTGAAGGAATCAACGGTGCGAACGGTGCTGCGGCGGTTGGAAGAAAAGGGCTACGTCAGCCATACGGTCGACGGGCGCACCTATGTGTTTGAGGCTACCCAAGCGCGGGGACGCGTCGCCGCCAATGCGGTCCGCCGTATTGTCGACCGGTTCTGCAACGGATCTGTGGAGGAGGTGCTGGTTGGCATGATCGATGCCAAGATGTTCGATCGGCGCCAGCTTGCTATGCTGAGGGACAAGATCGAGAAGGCCAAGAAGAAGCGGTGACGCCGGCCGGAAGGCATGATGTTAGTGCCGCTCCTGGAGGCGGCGCTCCGATCCTTTGCCCTGGGCGGCGCCGTGTGGTTGAGCCTTAGGTTCTTGCGCGCAACCCGCAGACCCCGAATGACAGCCCGGACCGTGCTGCTGATGGCACCTCTGTCGATGCCAGTGCTGACACTCGGCGACGGTGCCAATCCCGGCATATTTGTCCCCACCGGACGTCGCGATCGCATCTCCACCCACCATCGCGCGCCCACGGCTTTAGCGGTAGAATTTCCATTGGAAAAGATCGACCTACGGTCGGCAGCGCAGGCGTAGCGGGGCACTCCCAAGAATCTGCATTCGCGGATGCGCTAATTCGCGGTGCGATCGACTGGCTGGGGCTCGCAACCGGCTTCTATCTTGCCGTGTGCGTCGGCTTGTTGAGTTGGCGATCACAGGTCAATATGGGAGAGGCCTGCGTCTGCGCCGGCAGGGTCGATGCGTTCTTCGCATCTTCCGCTATCATGAAGCAGCACCGGCCATCACGAGGAGATTGCGGCCTTTCCCCCTCCGCGGGTATGCCGTCCCTCGGTCTGGGTCATGCAGTTCCCTCGGCTCAATCTGTCTTCCTCGCTTTCGAGTCATTTCCGGTCACTCCGGCGCCAACGATGGACGTGCTGCTGTCGGTGCGTACCGGTTATGCTGGCCTTGTCTTTCGGGACGGCGGCGGCAAGGTGGGTGAGAGTCAATGCGCTTTGGTTCCTTCGTACCCAACCTCGGCAATGCGATCACCAATGCCGATGGGCGCTTCCAGATGAAATTCCTCGCCCGGGTCAAGGCGAGATCTGACATTCGCGCTTATTTCCCGGCAAGCGCATCGCTTGTGTCGCAGACGGCGACCGTCTCGCACTAATATTCTTAAATTCCTCCGGGCTAAAACTCCGGCAGTGCGAGAAAGCCCGAAGCACAACCGTGGTGGTTCTTGCGTTGCGCTGGCGAGTTTCCAGAGGGCGCCCATTAGCCCAGCGCGCCGGCCGGCTTGGCGTCAAGCTTCGTGTAAGCGTGGCGATTTTCAAGCAGCAGCAGCGTGACCGCAAAGTCATACTGCTCCGCGAAGATCGTCATCTCGCAGACCGGCTCGGCGAACCAGATGCCTGCCGGCAGTTCGACACCCGAGCGTCCGTCGACGATCATGTCCTGGCGGCCTGCCAAGGAGTCCGCGGGGATTGCAATTGGCGGCCCGCAGGCTCGAAAGAATGCGCCGGTCCTCACGGCCGGCTTGCTGGCCCGCGACCATAAAATGAATCCGTCGCGTGAAACGACCAGCACAGCTCGCCGCGCGGTGAATTGCAGCCAGCGCAGCGCCGCCGCGATGAGCGACACGCGGTAGCGGTCGGCGCAGTGCGAAATCATATCGAGATCGACCTTGTCGCCTTCGGGAATCTGCCGCCGGAAATCGTCAAGTGGCATCAGCAGTCCGGCCGAGAACACGTTGGCCTCATGCTCGATCTGAGCGTACGCGCTGTCCCAGCAAACGACATCCTGCGCGCCGCACTGGATTCCCGCTGGGTAGGCCAGCCGGTGAATGAGGTAGTGGCCGAACTCGTGCCCGAGGGTGAAGTTGATGCGTCCTTCAGAGGCGATCGCGCTGTTATAGAAAATCCCCCAGCCCTTCTTCCCGGTGGGCGCGCGACAGAGGGTGCCATCAATTCCCGGCAGCGATCGGCCGAGGACGAGCGACACGGGATCATCCGGATATCGGTGCGCGCTGTACTCTTTCGCTACGAGCGTAACATCGACTGGGAAACGGTCCTTCCCCAGGACCGCATTGAGCTCCAAGCCGATGTCGATCGCCCACCGTTCGGGTGACGGGTCGCCCGTCATTTATCCTCACCCCACAGATCGACCATGCGTCGAATCTTGTCCTTGGTGGCCGGGTCCATTTTCCGGTAACGGCGAAAAAAGGCCTGGTCGGCGGCCTCCGCCACGTCCGTCTTGTCCGTGGGATCAATAAGATAGTCCGAGGTGACCCCGAGCACCGAGGCGATTCGTGCAACTTTGTCGGCCGATGGCCTTGGCGGACTCTTGTTCTCTAATTCCCAGATATAGCTCTTACTTGACTCGGTCAGTTCCGCGAGCTTTTCAAGGGTGTAACCCTTCTTCTTCCTGAGTTCGCGGATCTTGTCGCCGAGGGCGGTGGACACGGCGGCCTCCTTTTCTCGAAAAGTTCAGACTACCGATACGATGCGTACTTGACAACGCTTATTTCGAGGCCTACGGTCATGTTCGGAGTATCGATACTTTTAGACCCTTACTTTTGAGGTTCCATCTAGTTCTAGGGGGCGACAGACTGAAAAACATCCCTAATTGAGTACACCTGCGTCTCTCATCACAAATGAATGGACTTGGCCTGGTCAGCCGCTGGGCTGTCGGGGCAGCGCTCAACCCAAGGAACGACCGTGATCACTACGTTGACCCTTCACCGCTCGGCAGCTGCACCCGCTTCGACCTCGCTGACGGCAAGCAGATACTCATCCATTACGCCGAAGTGCGCAGCCCCGGGTCATCCCGCTGCAGAACGGTCCATCCCTTCCGCTCGTGGGCTGACACGGCGGTTGCGTGAGGTGGATGCCATGTCCTCCCGAGCGGCCGAACTGGCGCGCCGGCTCGCGCGTGATGCCGAGGCGGTGTGCCGCCATTACCTCACCAATGGCCGCCGCCACGGCCGCTACTGGCTGGTTGGCGATGTCGCCAACACACCAGGCCGCAGCCTGTTCGTTCGCCTGACCGGTCCCGACAGCGGCAAGGGTGCCGCTGGCAAGTGGACCGACGCCGCCACCGGCCAGTATGGTGATTTGCTCGATCTCATTGCTCTGACGACGGGTCTGGAGCGCTTGCGCGATGTCCTCGATGAGGCGCGCGCATTCCTCAGATTACCACGGTGTCAACCATCGTCTGATCGGCCCGCCAGGCCCGCGCCGACCGGATCGCCCGAATCTGCACGCCGTCTGTTGGCGCTGGCCCGGCCGATCGGGAGCACCATCGCAGAGACGTACTTGCGCAAACGCGGCATCACGGCTTTGCCCGAAGCGGGCGCACTGCGCTTCCACCCCCGCTGTTACTACCGGCCTGAGGCCGACGCGCCGACCGAGATCTGGCCGGCGCTGATCGCGGCGGTCACGGACCTCGCCGGCAAGATCACCGGCGCGCATCGCACCTGGCTCGACCCGTCCGGTAACGGCAAGGCTCCTGTCGGCACGCCACGGCGTGCGATGGGTCATCTGCTTGGGCACGGCGTCCGCTTTGGTGTGACGAGCGATGTCATGACGGCCGGCGAAGGTCTCGAGACCATGCTGTCACTGCGTTGCGCTCTGCCGCACCTGCCCATGCTCGCCGCCCTGTCGGCCAATCATCTTACCGCTATCCTGTTCCCGACAGCGCTCCGCCGTCTCTATGTCGCGCGCGACCGCGATCCGGCGGGTGACCTGGCGGTCGCGACCTTGACCAGGCGGGCGCAGTCGGTCGGGATCGAGGCGCTTACGCTGTCGCCGGTCCTGGGCGATTTCAACGAAGACTTGGGCTGCCTCGGCGTTCGCGAGCTTCGCGCCGCCTTGATTGCCCAGCTTGCCCCAGAAGACGTGCCGCGATTCCTGAGCGGCGATGGACGCCGCGGGCCGGTACATGCAATGTGAGGTTGAGGCTCCCGGGCACGAGCGCCCCGTTGACCGTGATCGATGTTTTCGAACGCAAACCCACGCGACGACAGCGAGGTATTGCCAAGGACCGCATCTCGTTCCGATCGTCGTCGAAACGCGGTACTTGGCCGCTACACCCGAAGCGGTCGCCAGGTCAGATTCTGCGACGATCGCTACGAGCTAAGCGCTCTGAGCATTGCCCGCCTGCCGCGCGACCACAGCGTTCGCTTCCCGGATAGCGCGGCCTTCGTCGCCAGTTCGTTCCAAGGACTCGTTGGCGACTTTCGCCCACAGCTCTTTCAGCGTCGGCGTTGTCGCCTTACGCGTATGCCTCTCGGCATCATTCGGAGTCCACGGCATTTGATCAGGCTCCCGCAAATGATCGTTTCCGATGCGTTCTCTCTGCTTAATTTCAAGGCTAGAGAAGAAAGTTGGTTCCGCCCGCCATTGCCGTCCCCGGCTGGGGCTTTTCCGGCGGGGCGCTTTCGCGT
>JASHYD010000902.1 GCA_030043175.1 Xanthobacteraceae bacterium
GGAAAGAGGTTTTGCTATCCGTATTTATGAGCCCCGCGCGGAGGCGGCGCGCCCGAAGCGGAGCAACCGCGTGCACTTCGCGAAGGCGGAACAGCCCATGCGGCGCATTTACTTGGTAGCGGTCACCATCCGCGTCGGCAGAAGATCGACAGGGATAGAGATCGGCGGGGTTTTATTGCGGCTTCCACCCGAACCGTTTGCCGATGCCGGACGCGGAGTAAACCATGCGGTCGATTACTGTCGCAGCGGCACGAATTTTCGTAGTTCGGCACGAGACGGTCCGTGGGCGAGTCCGACGTACAGGTGCGCGTTCGGTCCGGGCGGTGAAACCGTCGATCCCATCGATATTGACTCTCCTCTCCGGTCTTTCGGTCTTCGCAGATCGCATATCGATGCTTGCCGCGGCGCGGTGGTTCCGGCCGCGGTCGAAATCAGGAACCGTTTTGCAAGGCAAACTGTTGGAAGTGGTTTGCGGGAACAGGCCGCGTGTGCATCATGCGCCTGACCGCGCTGATCTGCCGGGACACGGCTATGGATTACCTGATCCGATTTTTAGCCGGGGGCATTGTCGTCTCCTTGTTAGCTGTTGTGGGAGACGTGCTGCGCCCCAAAAGCTTCGCGGGCCTGTTCGGGGCGGCGCCTTCGGTCGCCCTTGCCACCCTGACGCTCGCGTTCTGGAAGCATGGCGGCGCTTACGTGTCGATCGAAGGGCGGTCGATGATCCTCGGCGCAATTGCGCTTGGCGTTTACAGTCTTCTCGTCTGCCAGCTGTTGGTGCGCGCGCGTTGGTCGGCGCTGGCAGCGACAGCGGCGGCAACCACCGGATGGCTCGCGGTCGCCATCGGGCTCAAGCGAGTCTTGCTGGGGTAGGACATGGTTATCCGCGTCAAGCTATCCACCCTCAAACAAGGTCACTGGTACGAGTATGTCGTGCGCTTCGCGCTCGGCGGATTTGCAACGGTAGTGGCAGGCGCCGTGGCGGACATCTGGGGTCCCGCCGCGGGCGGATTGTTCCTAGCGCTTCCCGCCATCTTCTGCGCGAGCGCCACCCTCATTGAAAAGCACGAGCGCGAGGAAAAAGAGAAAAAGGGCCTGAAAGGAAAAGAGCGCGGCAAGAACGCCGCGGCGCTCGATGCCGTGGGAGCAGCCCTCGGGAGCGCCGGGCTTGCTGCCTTCGGAGCGGTTATGTGGCTGCTTGTGATGGATACCGCCGTGGGCTCGCTGGCCCTTGCGACGGCCATCTGGTTCGCGGTTTCCGTCCTACTGTGGCGGGAAGGCGCAAGCTGCGGGTCTACCGGACATGAGACACACGAGACCGGCTCTGCGGGATTGCCGATAGTTCGCTGGGCCCAGGGCGAAGCGGGTTCGTGAGTTTTAGGCTCCGTCAGTCGGGCTTCATTGGGGGAATTGTTGCTCACAGTCTGCCGAGGCTATGAGCCAGAGGATGACATCAAGCGAACCGGCAAGGTCCTGAGGGAATTCGAAAAGTGATCGAGCGCAGACTATCGCTTAATCCATGTGATGGAACGGCCTTCCGCCCCAGGAACGGCGCCGCTGCGGCGGCGTCAAGTTTGCAGCGCGAGATCAATGCTGTGACCTTGCTCCGCTTCAACTCCCAAGGGATGAAGACATTTGGGGCCAAGCTATAGGACCCTGTTTGAGAGCGCTCAGCGTGAGTTTTGAGACTCTCGCATTTTTTTCGAGTAGCGCAGCTTGGCGCTCGTGACCCTCGGCTATCCTGAGCATTATGTGCTCGTTATCGGGGTCTTTTATATGCTCGGCTCGGGCTAGCAGTCTCTTCGGCATTCCTGGATCGCTCTATTCCAATTTTAGCGCACCCCCTGTAAGTGCACACGATATCTCCAAGCACTAGCGCTGCCAACTTTTAAGCAAGAACAATCGCGGTGCGGGCAAACCAAGAGTGCGACCAGACGAGGTGGTCGGCCATTTACCCTAACCGCAATCCCCTCTCCTACCGATTTCGTCGCGCGGCGGTGGATCGTGCATCCACGGTTGAACGCACGGCTGCGGCAAGCTCGGCGGGCCGGAAAGGTTTGTGTACCAATGGCGCGGTGTCGACCGCGCTTCTCAGGGCTTCGGCATCAGCGAAACCGCTGATGAACAAAATCGGAATGTCTGGGCACCGTTGTCGTGCCGCCCGGGCGGTTTCGGCGCCGTTCATCCCTTCCATCGCATAGTCGATGATCATCATGTCGGGTTTGAACTCGGCAAGGATCGTCAAGGCCTCTTCGCCTCCAGTCGCTTCGCCCACCACATATCCTAGGTCCGTTAATAACGTGGTGAGGAACTGTCGCACATGCGCGTCATCATCGACAATGAGAAGTCTCTCTGATTGCCCGGCAGGTAAGGCGGCATGGTCCGCCTGCGAAATCGAGATTGCCTTCCCCGCGGCGCGCGGCAGACGCAGGGTTACGGTCGTACCTTTCCCGGGTTCACTCTTGATCGTAGCGTCACCGCCGCTTTGTTTGGCAATGCCATAAACTTGCGAGAGGCCAAGCCCAGTCCCCTTACCGGCAGGTTTTGTGGTGTAAAAAGGATCAAAGGCCCGTTTCGCGACCTCCGCGGGCATGCCGACACCCGTATCGGTGACTGTGACCGTCACAGCATTCAGGTCGTCGGGCGCAACCGCGGTCCTAATTGTCAATGCGCCGCTACCTGGCATCGCGTCCTTTCCGTTGATCGATAGATTGAGGATCGCAAGTTCAAGTTGGTTCGCATCTGCCATGGCGGGCGGAAGCTCGGGATCCAATTCGGTGCTAATTGTAATGTTTGGACCAAGGGTCTGATTGAGTAAATTGTGCATGCCGGCAATGAGCCCGTTCACATCGACGGGAACAGCTTTGAGCTCCTGGGTGCGGGAAAACGCTAGTAACTGCGACGTAAGCTTCGCCCCACGCCGCGTCGCGGCCAGCCCGCCATCGGCCCAGTGTTGGATGCGGGCATCCTCGGTATGCCGGCGAATGAGATCGAAACAGCCGAGAATAGCCGTGAGCAGGTTGTTGAAATCATGCGCCAAGCCGCCCGTAAGCTGCCCCACCGCCTGCATCTTTTCAGCCTGAACGAGAGCGGCTTCGGCCTTTCCGCGCTGCGCCATTTCGTTCTTCAGCTTCTCGTTGGCTTCCGCGAGCTCGGCGACGCGATCCTGCACCCGCTGTTCCAATGCCTCATTTACGCTTCGCAGCTCCTCCTCGGTACTGCGAATACGTAAGAGCGCCTTGATGGCGGCCACCAGCTCAAGCGGTTCTGCGGGCTGAACAAGAAAGGTATCTGCGCCGGAATCAAGCGCTAAAATGCGATCCTCTGCGGCGGTGAAGGTTGCCGAGGTCATCAGAACCATGGTGCCCGGCCACTCTTGCTTGATTTGCTTGCAGACCTCGTACCCAATTATATCCGGAAGGTGAACATCCAGAAGGATGACCGGCGGCTTATGTCGTTCCACCATAAGCAAGGCCTCGGTGCCGGTGCTCGCCTCTAGAACCGCAAAACCGGCTTGCTGCAAGTCGCGCGTTTTGACGTAGCGCGGCGCGTCCTGATCGTCGACATTAAGGACGGTAACTTGCATTGCAGTGTTCATGGGAAGACCTGTGAGCCGACTGCATCACGCAGGAATAGGGAGACGCTCTCGCGCGAGATCACGTTTTTAAAGATCAGCCGCGTGCCAACTGGCAGCCGCGCTTTCAATTCAGCATTTACCGCGAGCGACGTCGCAACCACGACAGGAATCATGCTTGTGTGCTGATCAGCGTTAAGCTGCTGCAATACTGTGAAACCGTCGACGTTCGGCATTTGAAGATCGAGAACAATCACATCGGGATGCTCGTCCTTGGCTAAATGCAATCCGTCGCTGCCATTGCTGGTTTCCGGCACCTCATAGCGCGGCTCGCTGCTGATAATCTGCCGGAGGATGTATCGGAAAGTGTCGTCATCATCGATGATGAGGACCCGTTTCTTGGACAACTCCGCTGCGGGAGCCGCCGCACCTCCAAGCCTGGCCGGAATCGCCAGAGTGAAAACCGAGATTGCAATGCCCTTGCCTCGGTCGCTGATTCGGATCCGAAAGAGCTGCGGCGATTTGATCTCAACGACGAACTCGACCCGGCCTCCGCCCGCATACAGAAACGCATTGCGGACAATCTCGGATACCGCCGTCGCGATTCGCGTCTGATCCTGTCGTTCGAAACCAAGCAGCTCTGCCGCGCGCGCTGGCGGACGGCGACGACGTCGCCTTCGGTTTCGATAGTCGTTGTCACGATAGGCAGCAGCATAGTCACGCCAACGACCGATCACGCATGCGCCACCCACTTGCCGACCAGGACGGTGGCATCGTCACGTCGGCGGCCGAAATCCCGGTACAGCACGGCTGCGATCAGGGTCGGATGCGCCGCCACCAAATTCGGATAACGGTCAAGCGTCCAGCTCGTGCTAACTCCATCAGAACACACTATGACGAGGCCGCTCGAGAAAGGGTATTGGAAGGACAGGACTTTTCGCACGTTATATCCGGCCGTTCCGGGCATGGACACCATGCGCCGGAGCTCATCTCTGGAGACGAGCACGCCGGCGACGTTGCCTATTCCTCCGAAGGTAACTTGTTGCGCAAAAGGATCGTAGCGTGCCATCGAAACGGCCGCGCCACGGGTCGATCGCATGCCGCCGTGGATGTAGTCGAGAAGGGTCGAAACCTGATGGCCACGAAACTGTCGAAACAACCGCACAGCTTCGACCGCCGCTTCGGCGGCACTCGGTCCGTGACCCAGTCCGTCGGCAACAAATAGCGTGGTTATCGCTCCGTTGTGGTCGACCGTCCAAGCATCACCGCATGTGTCTTCGCCGAATTTTGCAACTGACACCGCGCCGAAAACGGAACGCGACGGTTCACGCGCCACCCGGGTTTTACCGGACTCGATCCTGCTGAGGACCGCCGTGCCTACCCCCGGCCAGGAGGCGATGTCAACGAATGTTGACAGACGGATCACAGCGCCTAGCCCTTTTCCTGCAGTGCCGGCGCTCGAATAGCCGTCCGCGAGACAGGCTTGCACATTTGCCATGCCACGCCCCCTATCAAGGGCGAGAATTTGGATGCCATCATCAGGGGCAGGGCCCACGAGTAATTCGCCGCTGCGAGCGTGCTTTACTAAATTGGTGGCTAGCTCGGTCGCCACAAGGGCCGCCCGTCCCGCGTCCACCTCATTAAAGCCCTGCTGCCTCGCGATGGCCACCACGCCCCGCCGCGCCTCCGCAACTTGACTTTCATCGTCGACGACCACGGAGATCATCACGATTTCCAACGCACGACGGTCACCTTGGTGCCAATTCCGACCTTTGACTCGATCGAAAATTCGTTTGCCAGCCGTCGCGCTCCGCCAAGCCCGAGGCCGAGCCCTGATCCCGTTGTGAATCCATCTTTCAGAGCCGCCTGAACGTCCGGAATGCCGGGACCTCGGTCTTCAAAGGCCAGTCGCACACCGCGCCGAGCACCATCCTCGATCACTTCCATGCAAACGTCACCCTCTTCAGCATAATCCACTACATTGCGCGCAAGCTCGCTTGCAGCCGTTACAATCTTGGTCTGATCGACAAGACTCAATCCGGCCGCCACGGCGAGCGTGCGGGTGTGCTGGCGAACCTTCACTACGTCTTCCGACGATCGGATGGCGAGGCGCTCAGTCCTCGTCGTTGCCGTCATCGACTTGCTCCACGCCTATCCGGCGCTGGATGAGCTCCATGCCACGGTCGACGTTAAGTGCGGTGCGTACTCCTGATAGCGACAAGCCAAGTTCAACCAGTGTGATCGCGACAGCCGGGCGCATGCCAACCACGACAGTTTCGGCATCGAGAATGCGTGAAATGGCAGCGATGTTATCGAGCATGCGCCCCATGAAGCTATCAACTATCTCCAGCGCCGAGATATCGATCAAAACACCTTTCGCCCCAAGGGTCACGATCTTGCTCGTCAAATCCTCCTCCAGAGCTGTGGCGAGACGATCGTGCATATCAACCTGAATGGTGACGAGCAGTGCGTTTCCCAGCTTCAGAATTGGGATGCGATCCATCGTCAATCACCCTTTTTCGGCCGGCGTCTGCTTCTTCTCGTGGTCCGCCGCCTTTACCCTCACTACGGCACGTCCGGTACGTCGCAAGGCCACGGAGAAAGCATCAGCCAGCGTTGCCTTGCTGACGACATTCAGTTCAACGCCAAGATGGACGATGGTTTGTGCGATCTGGGGTCGTATCCCGCTGATGATACAATCCGCGCCCATCAACCGTGCCGCCGCGACCGTCTTCAAAAGGTGCTGAGCGGTCAGCGTATCGACCGTCGGAACTCCGGTAATATCGATGATGGCAATTGCTGCGCCGTCATCGACGATGCGCTGGAGGAGATTCTCCATCACGACTTGCGTGCGCTCGCTGTCGAGCGTCCCGATGATCGGGAGAGCCAGGACTCCGTCCCACAGCTTGACAACAGGCGTAGACAGCTCGGCGATCTCGCGCTGCTGCCGAAGGATGACCTCCTCACGGCTTCTTTGATAAACCTCGCAAGTATAGACCCCGAGTTCGTCAAGAAGCAGGGTGATCGCCCACATTGTCTGGGCGAGTACCGCGGGCGACAGGCTCTTGTCGCGGTTCATGGCGTTGAACAAAGGCTGCTTCAACGAAAATACGAATATGGCGGTCTCCCTGGGTGAAAACCCCTGTAAGGCGCGCGAACGGGAGACGTCGCCGAGGAAATCCCGCACGGACGTGTAGGCGGCGTCGGCGACATCACTGCCGCCCCTTGCCAAAGCATCCCGGAGCAGGCTCATAAAATCGCGACATTGGGTGATCAATTCGGATTCGTTAATCCGCCCAGTCGCGAGCATGCCCGCCTTTTTCAACAGCTCGACCCATTCAGGCAGGATTTCATGTTCCCTATCGGCGACAAGCCTTGTGACGGTACCCGTTTCAATAGCAGTCATTGCGTTCTCCGGCTAAATTGCAGCCTGTGGCCTGAGCCCGTCCGGTCGGCCCATTCGAGCCGCCTGGATCGCCTGTCTTGGTTCCGCTGATGCTGATGTTGCGCTTTGGTGATGCCGATCAAGAAGGGATGAACTTCCGTCCGGGAACTCCCTCGACGGTATCTGCAAGTTGCTGCAGGATTGACGGGATGAGGGACGATGTTTGTAGCGGATTTGGTCCTAAGTAATCAAACGATTATCTGAGTCCACACAAGAGCAGAATTATTGGATTGCCTGCGCCCCTCGCAGGCGCGGCTAAGCCAGCTGCCAGATCAACGGAAATTTGACCCGGCCCAGAGGCGGCGCGCTTGCCATGGTCGAGACCTTTTCAATAGCCTACTAACCTGCACTTGGTTCGAGCGCCTGGCCCCGCTGACTGAGCCCAGGGTCAAATTGACGATTTTTCGACACGATGTCTCATCGCCTGAGGCGACGTCTCGCTGTGAAGAAGTACTGATCGCATCATGCTCGCAGATTGGTAATCGATCGGACCTGGATCATCGGCGACTGGAGCAAAGGCCCGGCGGGGTGGCCTTCACGTTAGATAACAGTCAGCGGAGGTAGAGAGCGACAAGCGCAAGGACGGACCAAAGCTTGCCGACGCAATTGCGGCATGCAGCTGCATGATCGCACCAATGCCGCCCTCGGTGCCGCTAAGCATCGGGCCTGAAGCTGCCGGGGAGGCTACCGCGCTCGCGCCAAGCTGGACCCACTAAGGCTCAAACTAAGAAGACTCTGCCCGGATGATAGCCGGCCTACAGGCGAAAGCATAACGCCGCTGCCGGGGGCATTTCATTGGATTGAATGAACGTCGCGTCACAACCCCACCGCGCGAATGCACGTCAGGGCAACGGAGGTTGGGGTGGACCTCGCCAAAAGAGCCCTATGAACTGCGCCCCCGCTGATCATCTACCGCCATGCCATCGGACAGTTCTCGACGTTGCTACATGCGCGAGGCGGGTACTCACGTCACCGGATAGATTGAACGCCCGACGAGGGCCGATTTGAGCGCGCGGCTAACGACATCCGGCGTTACGGGCTTTTCCACCCGGCTCACGTTGGCGTGGCGAGCCGGAACGTCACGAGCACCGTACCCTGTCAGGAATACGAACGGGATATCGCGGGCAGCCAGAACATCGGCGATCTCGAAAGTCTTATTGCCCATCAGTTTAATGTCGAGGGTTGCGCCGTCCAGGTGCGTATTCGAGATTAAATCGACCGCGGCGTCCACACTCGCCACCGGTCCGATCACCTGGGCTCCCTCGGCAGTCATCTGATAGGCGAGTTGGTCGGCGATCAGCGGCTCGTCCTCGACAATCAATACGCGTTTGCCGGCGAGATGGTTTGTCATTGCTCGTCGTAGCCCCCTGTCCCCTCCACTACCACAGTAATGAAGCAGCACGCGGCGAGTTCCGTCAAGCAAAGCCTGGCCTCCCGATTGACGCAAAGTCAGGCCACTGGGCCCCCGCAACACCCAAATCCCGACATGTTTCCGCAACGCGCCGCCGCTCGAGGCGGGTGAACCGGTTTGAGCGCACCAGTTTGAGAGGAACCAATGCCTCCCTCATGAGACGACGCCAGTTCGAACGCCTCGAAGCCCGCCAAATCGACCAACCCGATCGAGGTCACAATGGCGGGCGTTGCGAGGCGGACCCGCCCCCGGCCGCTCCATGACGCGATGGTGGCAGGCGTGTCCTAGCTGGTCCTAGGTGACACCGCGGCTATTCACGCCGCGCGACGTTGACTTCGTTCTCATCAGCGTCTTACGACTCAGCCCAAAGCTGGCGTTCATTAGCAGCGCTAATCGCTGACAGGGACTCTAGATAGTTGCGGATGCTTCCCCGCGCGCTGCGGCAGAACGAACAGGCACAAGATGATGAAAGCGGCGATCCCGGCTGAAGCAAGTGGTCGGCTGAGCTCTAGGCCACCTTCCTCGATCGGCTTATCAAGAAAATCGCCAACAGTGGCGCCGAGCGGTCGGGTCAGGATAAATGCCACCCAGAATAGCAGAGCGTGCGACACGTTGGTCCAATAGTACAGCCCGGTGACGATCGCGAGTCCGGCGGCAAAGACAAGTGCACCGCCCGCATACCCAAGCGCTTCAGTATCCGCAGTCCAATCGCCAAGCGCCGTCCCCAGCGTCTGCGAGCAAGTGATGGCTGCCCAATAGAAAGCTTCGATTTTCGGGGTGGCCACCGTGTTGACCGAAATGGTGCTCTCCGACCAGTACCACGCGCCCAACACCACGATTAGGGAAATGAGCAGCAGCGTCGAACCGCCCGCATAGCCAATGCCGAGCGAGCGGTCGGCGAAATCGGCCAGAGTGGTGCCGAAAGTGGTTGAGGCGACAATTGTTGCCCAATAGAGCGCCGGCTCGAATTTCCGTACGACAATGTGCGCAATCACAAGTGCAATCAGCAGGCCGAGGAAAAGCGCGGTCCCGGCTAGGTAGCTCCACCCTAGCGTCATCGTGACTGTGTCCCCGCCGGTCTCTCCAAGGGTCGTTGCGGCAATCTTGATAACCCAGAATCCAAGGGTGACCTCGGGGACTTTGCTAAGCACGTCATCCTTAAACTTGTCGTTCATCATGTTCCCCCTCCGGATTCCGCGAAGGGCAACCATAACTGCCAAAAAGTGGCACCTTTGAAGCTTTTTTTAAAAATCGCTCGGACGGCGCAACCGATAAAGGAGGCGCTCAAGTGCCGCGTCGGTTAACTCCGCCGCCAGCGGCCATGTAACGCCCGCCCGCAGGATGCCGTCTTTAGCCGCTGTCGCGCTCGGACCGAGGTTGGCCGCAATCTTGCGCTTCGACAAACCGTTGGCGCCGGCAATCGGAAATACGTCCGAGGCGCGCCGACATCCAAGTCGGGCGTGTCAGGTTACTCTTTCGTAGCCGCGGACAAGGTGTTGCTCGGCATCAAAGCGGGCCGACCGAGCCAGAGGCGCTCATTGGGCATCTGGCCGATGCAACGTTTCGAGTACCCGCCGTCCGGCATCCGTGATCGTGACGCGGCCAAGCTCGATCGTCTGGTCGCCAGACTTAATGGCTTCACGCTGAACTGTCGCGAGCCCGCTACGAAGGAGGCGGCCTAACATATGAGGTGTGACCCCGTTCGCGAACAGAAGCACCTCCGTGAGGCCGCTCTGACTGTTTGCAAGCAATTCAAGTGCTCGGCGCCGTTCCGCGCTAAGACGACGTTTTCGGGGGGGCACCGTCACTTGTGGCTCTTCATAGGTCGGCTCGATTCCGCTACGGCCAGCGACCATATCGAACGATCCGCGGTCCTGTGCTGAGGGACGGATCGGGGACCGAGTGAGACCTCAATCCGCCAAGAGGGCGTCGAGAAGGGGGGACTGGCTCACGCGCGGCGCCTGTCCCGTTCCAAGGGCCACACCAAAGATATGACGCGGCCGACATCAGGCATTCCGTGGACGGAAAAATGGCCGCCGATCCAAGGTAGCAGAGGTGTTGCAATCTAGATACTAGGGCGGCGCACCCGAGATCTTCGTAATATCAATCTCTTACGGTTTGCACGGTCGATCATTCCGACGTCTCTCACGGAGGCGTGAGACACAAATACTGCGAAGTGTTGCCCAATGGACACGCACCCTGTATCCTTCGCGAATTCGCCGTGAAGCCGCCCCGCTGACACGGCTTTAATTGCCGCTCAAGCGGCCGCATGAATGAACGAATGGCGCAACCTGCCACGTGCGCAAAACCAGAGGTGCGCGCTCAAACCTGGACAGGGGCAAGAATGTTAAGTCAATAGCCAGTTGACTTTGCGTGCGCTTCTATGGCTGCCGGTGCGGATTTTGAGCATCACCTGGCTAAGCCCAAGCAGTGGCCCGTCTCTGCCGTTCGACTGGCGGCGTGATATTTAAAAGCGCCCTATGCCGGCGAGCGGGGGTTTTCGCAAGCGAGTTGGGTCCCGTAAGTTGCAACCATTTGGGTAATGGCACGTTGCTTTCCCCGCGGCCTTCATCTTTAGGATGATTAAGCATGAGGCTCATGATAATTGCGACGGTAGCTGCAACAGCGATCGTGTCGGTTTGTGGTTCAGCTAGCGCTGTTAGTCCTGCGTGTGCCAGCCGATGTGAGGAATATAAGGGCAGCGGAGAGCGGGCCTGTCATGCACTTGACGATTATGAGGCTTGCATGAGACAGGTCACGGAAGCAGCGGCAGCCTGTTTCAGAAATTGTAAGTAGGACTCGAGTGCTCTTATTCTACGAAAGTTTTTCTGAGGGCGAGCAACGTCAGTCTATGCCTTTGGTCTAAGCACTAAAAGGCAACGCTCCAGTCCCTATCCCTGATCAGAAAACCTGACCACCCCAAACGTTTTCACGCACTACGATCGCGGCTCGGTGCCGGCATAGGCAAACCTGCATAGCTTGCATTTGAACGCTGTCAGGTTCTGGGCGAGGGCCGACAAATTGCGTGCAGCAAAATGCTTGGCCGCTCGCAAACGGGGGCAAATGACCCTCGTTCGTGGATGCGGACCTTCGCTCTTGCGTACTTATGGACGCTGTGAGTGGCTGTCCAAGCGGAAAAATGAGCGACGTACCATCCCTGTCGGGACTGACGGTCGCCTGCACTGGGTTTGAGTCCTGCTAATCCGAATCAATCAAATCGATGCTGATTTTTGCTCATTGGAGCTGTGGGTATGTGGACAGGGCTCTTGCGTTATCCACATGTCCACAGGCTGACACGTGCCGCACACGCCAGACGTCGAGGCAGCATCAGTGCTCGTCAAATCGGCGGGAGGGGCAGGCTCGCAAAGCGGAGCACTGAAGATTGTCGGAGCTGAGAAAAGCAGAGCACAGGCTTTCTATACCTCGAATCTACTGCGCGGAATGCGTGGAGGACTCTTCTTGCAGGATGCTCCGGAGCGTGCGCTGTCAATGTCAGGTTCTTGTCCTTCGGCGATGTGACCGCGGCCAGCCCTGGCGCACGGGAATCTGCGCGCATGAAGCCCGCCGCCACCGGCAACGGGAAGCTCGGCGGACCTAACCGGCGACTCCCCGCCCTGCATGCTGAACGAAATTGTCGCTAACGTACCGACGGCTCCACCGCGTGACAGAATCATAGTCTAGCCAACGAGACTGAGCTGGGCTCGGCTGTCAACGTGGCTTTGAGTGAGACGCAATTGCGGACGCCAAACTCACCGCGGCATGATCACGCCGCTTGCCAACGGAATCGTGTTCGAGCCGCTGCGCCATCATTCTAGGGCAGCCAAGCTGTCTTGATCGAGTTTCGCAGCGTCCCAAATTCGGCCTGCACGTTCCCTTCCGGAATAGGATGGGAATCATAATCCTTTAACCATGTTCCAGGATGGCTCGGAACACAGATCGGCTTCCGATGGTTGTGCGGGCGCGCCGGACCTCTCCGGTCGATCAGGCGCGTGCCCCGGTCCCATTCGCCGCCGCAACGTGGGACCGGGGTTTCCTATTTCGCACGGCCGCCGACATTTTGAGGCGTCGCGACTGCTAGAAACCGCTACGCTGTGGGTACGTAGGCGCCTAAGCTCGACGGCCCGCACCGATCTCAAGCGCAGATGGCCGCATCACGTGGCGCTCCCGGCCGAAAGAGTGCGGGGCCTCTATTTTGCGCGGCCGGTGTCCTATCGCCAACGCCGCTCACGTGCTCCCTTGCGCTGCGACGATAGTGTTCTGCTTTTGCTAAAGCCGGAAAACGCCCAGGCTTTTGCCTCGCACTTTGGTGCGAAGCGGTTGCCGACCGGCAGCCGGGGGTGACCCTGAAAACAAGCTGCCGCCCCACGTGGGGCCGGGGTATCGATTCGGACCGCCCGCGAAATCTTACTGGTACCGAGAATTGAAGATATCGTGGTTCTTACCAGCTCCTGTGACGCAATCCCTTTCACCCAAAGCATTTACAAAAGCCTGATCATAGCTTGACATCCCCAAGATGCATGTCTGAACCCGACGGTGCGTTAACGTGCTAGAGGCGGGGCTCTCGCGCACGAGATATGTCTAAAGATTGAGGTGTAACGAGGGAGGCTTTTGCGGGCGTGGATATTTCCGCAGTCGCTAAATCCTTACACAGAGTATGAATTGTGATTAAGGTCACTGCCGCGAAGACTAATCGACACATGTGATCGCCCTCTCTTGAAAAGGATCATAGGTGTTCCCTCGCAGCCTCCCAACCACCACAATTGACTTTGGGTTACGGGAACAGCAAAAAACTCCATAACTGAAGCCGGCACTGTCGCCCGGGAACTCGATTTCTGGGAATACGAATGCTCCCGTCGTGAACTCTTGGCCGCGGGGCTAATTGCATTTACCGTCGAAAATGTGACACCCGACCGATGCCGAGCGTCTTGGCGCTTGCGGCCGAGGTGTCGAAATTACCGGGTGGGCCGGCGGACAGCCGCATTACGGCGTCACCCTGGCTGCTTGCGACTGGCTCGAAAGCGGGTATCGCATACCCACGCGAAATCGCAGTCAAACGAAACATGACCCTTGAGGAGCGGCTTATACCGCGGCGGCAAGGTCGTCGCAGAGGCGAGCGAAGAGGAGATTTACAAGGCGCTCGGGATGCAGCCGGTGGCCGCTAGAACTTCGCGAAGGACGGGACGAGATCGCCCGCGCGCCCTCCTGCAAATTGCCCAGGCTTGCCACCGTCGCGGATATCAAGGGCCATCCGGCACGCGCATACCCACCGTGCGACGGCGTCGATACGCTGGAGACGAAGGCAAAGGCAATGCTTGCCCGCGGATCCGAGTCTCGGCGCGGACGGAAGCCTGGCGCTCCCGGGCCTCGAGGCGCGTAGTGAGTCTCAACCGGTGCGGCCAGTTTGCGCGCAGCGGTGGCCGATCCAACCTGCCGGGCGTCGCGCATCCGGCGTTTTCACGCGGGGGGCCGATATGCTCGCACCCAGCGCGGACCCTATGAGGGCGAGCCCATTCGATGCAAAAAGCCGATCTCGACGCGATCTACAGGGAGCTGCGACTAGCCGCAGCGGGTGACCATGTTCAGGTAAAAGAGGCTCGCCATTGATCGCGTAGGCCAGCAGGACACTTCCCTCGGCGAGCCGCTCAAGCGGCATGTCCTTTACGTTCCATTTCGCGCTCACGTCGTCGTAGCGCCCATGGTCGAGGCCATAGGACCACAAGAACCGGGCTTCCGCGTGTACGCCGCTTGCCCGCAGCAGGGCGGCGAGATCGGCGCCACGCCA
>JASHYD010000903.1 GCA_030043175.1 Xanthobacteraceae bacterium
CACATGGGTGCCGTTGCAATAGGACGCCTGGGGCGGCGTGAAATAGGCTGTGTGTTCAAGGCCCGGCCTTTGGCCGGGGCTGAGAGAAAAGCCCGGAATGCCCTGAGCAAGGCGTGCAAGTTCGCCGAAAGTCAGGATCGGCTTGTTGCCGCCCCGGGCAATCGTGCGACCTTCGTCCACGTCGATCTCGGTTTCCGGAACCCCGATTGTGCGCGCCGCGAGCGCGACGACCTGCCCCCTCACCTGCTCGGCCGCGATCGACGCCGAATTCCCGGCGTTGATCGCCTGCCGGCTGGCGAAGGCGCCAACGCCCTGACTGATCGCATTGGTATCGCCGGTGGTCACGACAATATCCTCAATCCGGCAGCCGAGCCGGTCGGCGACGATTTGCGAAAGCATCGTGTACGTGCCTTGGCCTTGCGTGGTCGCGCCGGTCGCCACCGCGACCCTGCCGCTCGGCAGAACACGTACCGCAACGCCCTCGAACGGACCGAGTCCGGTGCCTTCCACATAATTGGCGATGCCGATGCCGATGTAGCGCCCCGCCGCACGCGCGCTTTTCTGGCGGCCGCGAAAACCGTTGTAGTCGGCGAGCGCGATGGCGCGGGCCTGGCTACGAGGAAAATCCCCGCTCGCATAGACGAGCGGCTTGCCGTCGCGGAACATGAGCCCGACACTGTAGGGCATCTGCTGCGGCGTGATCATGTTGCGCCGGCGCAATTCAGCGCGGTCGATCGCAAGCTCGCGGGCGGCGCGGTCCATCAACCGTTCCATGGCGAACACCGCCTGGGGCCGGCCGGCACCGCGCACCACGGTTGTCGGGACGCGATTGGTGAGCACCACCGTGGTCTCAAAGCGGAATGCCGGCACCACATAAGGGCCGGGGAATGTGGTCGACGCGATATAAGGCGCGATGATACCCCAGGGCAGATAGGCGCCGCTGTCGTGGATCATGGCGCCGCGCAGCCCGAGAATCCGGCCGTCGCAATCGACCGCGATGGCGACTGTCCAATACTGATCACGCTCCATGGTGGCGGAGAGGAAATGTTCGCGCCGGTCTTCAATCCATTTGACCGGGCGCCCAAGCTTCATCGCGGCGACCGGGACCACGACCTCCTCGGAGTAGAACGGCGCCTTGGTACCAAAGCCGCCGCCGACAAGCGGCGCGACCACCCTTACCGACGGAAGCTCGCGTTCGAGCAGATCCGCGATGGTGCGCTGGCACAGGTGCGGCGTCTGGGTTGCGGACCATACCGTCAAAACGTCGCTGGCGTGATCATGACTTGCCAGCACGGCGCGCGTTTCGAGCGCCATGGCGGCGCCGCGATGCTGAAAGATGTCTTCCGCGAAAACATGCGCAGCGCCAGCGAATGCCGCATCGACATTGCCGTAGCTCATCGTCAAGAAGGCCGCAACGTTGCTGGCAAGCCCACTGTGAGAGCGTGCAGCGCCGTCGGCAAGCGCGTCGCGGCAATCGCTCACCGCAGCCAGGCGCTCGAAATCAACCATTACCGCGGCGGCGGCGTCCTCCGCGACATAACGGTTATCTGCCACGACCAGCGCGATCGCTTCGCCCACGTAGCACACCTCCTCACAGGCGAGCGCGCGCTGGGTGCGCATCGCCGTGATGGCGGGATTCGGCACGGGAGTGGGGATCGGCTCGGTGGCGAGACGCCCCGGCATATCGCGGGCGGTCAGAACCGCGTGAATCCCCGGCATCGCCAGTGCGGCCGCCGTGTCGATCGCCCGGATGCGCGCGTGCGGATGCGGGCTGCGCACGAAGCAGCCATGGAGCATGCCGGGAAGTTGGAGGTCGTCGACGAAGCGCGCACGGCCGGTGAGCAGCGCGGGGTCCTCCACCCTCGCGACCCGCGCGCCAAATTGCTTTGCGCCCATGGTCGTCCCTCCCGCGGGTGCGTCTGCGCATCGTCAAAACGCGACGACACGTCTTCAGCTGTAGCGCGGGCAGAGCGAAAGCGAAACCTGCCGCGATACCGATCGGGCAATGCCGGAAATCGCGGTCGATCCGAGTTGCGTTTGACGGTGCTGCGCTTGATGATTGCAGAAAGCCCAATCTCGCGCGACGCCGTAGGCAGATCGGAATCTCCATTATTAACGTGCCTCACCTCGGCACCCCCGCGCGCGGCGCGCGCCGAACATGCGGCCGGGATGCGGTCGGAACAAACCAGTGGGCATTCCCGGGCGGGGGCGCACCGTTTCAACATCGTCCCGGCAGCAACTTGCCGGGCGCTTCGTCGAGCTCCGCGGGCGGATTCTGGTGCCGCTGCGGCCTGTTCGGATCTTGCGCCGGAAAGTCGCCCGGCAGCAGCGAAGTCGCCCAGCATATAGGTCCGGGGGCCTCGGGGCGGCCGCGTCAAGAATGGACACGCAGGTTGGAGTCGCGCCTGCAGCCCGGCGCTGCTAGGCTCGCCCAAGCCTATGAACCAGGAGACATGCGCCATGCCGGCCTGCATACCGCGCGTTACCAGTGGAAGGACAATTCAGACCGGCCTGGCTCTGCTAACGGCGGCAATCGGGTGCGGACTTGCGACCCTCGCAGCTGCTCAAAACTATCCGACGCGGCCCATCACGCTGGTGGTGCCGTTTCCGCCCGGTGGCAGCACCACGATCGTCGCCCGCATCGTCACCGAGCGGATGGCCGACCCGATCGGCCAGCAATTCGTCGTCGACAACCGCGGCGGCGCCGGCGGTACGCTCGGCACCCGGCAGGTCGCCAGGAGCGCCCCGGACGGTTACACCATCGCGCTTGGCTATTCGGGCACGCTTGCGATTGCCCCGTCCCTGTTTCCTAACCTGGGCTACGACGTGCGCACGGATTTTGCCCCGATCGGCCGGATCGGGGTGGCGCCGAGCGCGGTGGTGGTTCATCCGTCGTTTCCGGCGCATTCGGTGGCGGAACTCATCGCCTATGCCAAAGCCAACCCAGGCAAGGTCAATTACGGCTCCGCCGGAATCGGCACTGTGGGCCATGTCGCGGGCGAATATTTCGCCATTGAGAGCGGCATCAAGCTCGTCCACATCCCCTACAAAGGCACCGGTCCGGCCATAACGGACCTGCTCGGCGGTCATATTCCGTTATCGTTCTCACCGATACCGGCCGTTCACGAGAGCGCCAAGAGCGGGCTCTTGCGCATGCTTGCGGTCACAAGCGCAAAGCGGTCTACTCTGCTACCGGACGTGCCGACCGTCGCGGAATCCGGCGTGCCGGGCTTTGATGCTGTGCTGCGCTACGGCCTGGTGGCGCCAGCCGGCACACCACGGCCGATCATCGAGCGCCTCAATGCGGCGCTGCGGGCGGCGCTCGAATCCAAGGAAGTGCGCAACCGACTGGCGATCGAAGGCGCCGAGCCGCTGGCGAGCACGCCGGAGGAATACGCGATCGACATCGACCGCGATGAGACCCAATGGTCGAAGGTGATCAAGGCCTCCGGCGCCAAGGCGGAATAGCCATCAGTCCTACTTTCGCCCTCCTTCGCGATCCTGACTGCGAGGACGCTGTCCGTGGCGGCGGCCTCTTGCTTAGCCGCAGCGGGCTGTGCTGGCTCGCCACGACCGAGGCGCAGCGCGCAGCCAATCCAGAGCTTTGCCGAAACGGATGGGCCCGGCACATTCCCCGATGTGTGCCCCGCGGAGGCCCGTTGGAAGGCCGCGGATGGACGCGAACAGCGCGGTTACCCGATCGAGCAGCACGCGACGTCGAACTCCTCATGGGAGAAGCAGAATCCACGCCATCGCGGGATAGAAAAACACAGTCGTCAGAAACAGGCCGGCAATTAGCACGAAGTCGATCAGGGCTAAGCTGTCGTGGTTCCCGTTCCATGGCGCCTCATGGCTTTGCGCAGTGCTCGGGCCGTTGCGAGCGCGCACGAAGTCGAGGATGGTTCCCCCTGGTGCCAACCAGGCACCGATGCTACCTCCGATTGGCGTGGGATTCGCCGGTTCGCGGGCGAGCGGAAAGGGCGTCGCGAGCCGGCTGCTGGGTTCACTGGATCGTGAGAGGCTGTTGACACGCGGCCATCCTTGCACCCTCCGCGCCGATTTTAGTTTGTTCGATTCTGATCTTGCGAGGACAACCGCGGTGATCATGGTCTCTCTCCTCATCTTCTGGCGCCATGAGAAGATCCGGCGCCGATGCGATGGAGATGGGAGCAGAGCGCGACTGGATAAGTCGCAATTTTATAAATGGCGTCTTCATTATGATGAAATGGTCGTTAATTAAGTCGAATGGACTTATTGGTTGATAACGGTTTTCGCCCGATCGCACAACCATGCAAGGGTGGACTATCGCGATTCAATCAAGTCGTGATGACACTCGGTACGGTTGTAGAGCGAGGCCGCGAGCATCGCGCACGTGCTCCGTTGCCGGCACGGGAATTCGCGTCGCCAGCGGCGGCCCACCATGGCCGCCGAAAGCAAACGCGCCCCGACTTCCTACTCGACGATCAACAACCGGCCTCGCGCCTCAGCGTCAAATGCTTCAGGCCTCGATCTTTCGCGGTCAGGCTGCCAGCCCGGCGGGCCAACGAGGTACGACCACCGGTCCCGCCACGACCGCGCGTGCCAC
>JASHYD010000904.1 GCA_030043175.1 Xanthobacteraceae bacterium
CCCGCCACTGGCGCGATCCGGGTAATCGTGGGCAAACCGACGACTACGCCAGGTGACGTAAACGAGTGGGACGCCGTGTATGAGTCGACTTCCACTTGAGTACGTTCACGCATTCCGCACCGCACGGCCATCTGCGCCAATATTTCCGCAAGAGGGGCCGGCGGGTTGCCTTGCCGGGCCCGGTCGGCTCAGAAAAATTCATGACGGCTTACCAGGCCGCGTTGGGCGCAGGCGCGGTGGCGCCCGAGATCGGCGCGGACCGCACGAAGCCCGGCACCATCAACTCACTCTTTGTCAGCTGCTACAAATCTGCACAATGGACCCGGTTCGGCGCCGACACGCAGAGTTCCGCGAAATGCGCGGCGACAAGCGTGTGGCGCTCCTGATCCGGCCCCATATCGAAGCTATGATGGTTGCGATACCGAATGTCTATGTGCGGCGGCATTGGTTGCAGGCCATCAAGCCCTGCTGCAATCGGTCGTGCCGCTGAGGCTCAGGGTGAACCCGGCCGAAGGCGTCAAGGTCAAGATTCCGAAGACCCGCGGCTGGCACACATGGATACACATGGACCGATGACGAGATCGCCCATATCGCGCCCGCTGGCCTCTCGGGACGCAACAACGGCTCGTCATGGAGTTCGCCGGAGGCTGTATCGCGACGCGCCGAAGTCGTTCGGTTAGGTCCGCAACATGTCCGCAGCGGCCGTATCCACATCGAGCGCGTGCACGGTTCTAAGCCGGTCGATATCCCGGTGACGGACGAACTCCAGGCCGCTTGGGATGCCATGCCGAAGGGGCAGCCGCTCTATGTCGTCAGCTCACGAGGCCGCCCCCGGTCGACGCAACGGGCCTGGGAACGAGTGGCGAAGCGGGCTAATCAAGCAGGCTAACCAACGAATTGCCGCCTGCACGGGCTCAAGAAGGGCGGCATGAGGCGCTTGGCTGAGAGCGGCGCAACCGGTCATGAACTGAGTCGATACCTGGATCACCAAGCAAGGCGAGTCCGACCTAAGCCGCCCTGAAGCGATTCGCCGGCTGGTCGCTGAAGCGCTTACCGCCGACGAGAGGCGGCCGAAGCGCGAATCACCGCCCGTGAAGAGCCCGCGGAAGCGGAAGGCGGATTAGCGTCGAGCGGTTATCGGAAGCAAAGAACGCCCCACCCCAAACCTGGTTAAATAGGCCGCGCCAAGGCCGTGCTGTGGAGCGAATCGGATGAACCTGGATCACCAGAAGGGCCATTCGTTGGATGACCTTATCCAGAACTTGGCCGAGACAATCGCGTGGTGCTCGTCGCGGCCGCAGCCGTGGTCACCACTGGTGAGCTTTCGTAGCATCGATATCGCCCCGGAATTCGGCAGCAACGATCGCAAATCGTGGGTTGACTCTGTCGCAAAACAGCGACGCCGCGCTCTGGGCCGCGGAAAGCATTCATTGCCAGAGCGAATTCAATGGTGGGAGGGTAGACTCCTGGTGAGCGCCGCCGAATGGATCTACTCACCCTATAAGCTGCGATCGGCAGCTTATCCCCAGACAGCTTTTGTGACGATGCGATGGCCACGACGGCAGAGTAGGGCCACTTTCTGACGAATGCAGCGCGCAGCATTAAGCGGAGCGCAAGACAGCGGTGAGTACAGAATAGTCAACCTGATTTTGTGGTGGGAGAGTGGGGGTTGATATTGAAACTTGCAGCGGCGTCGTCCTTGCGCAAAAGTATCGCGGTGCCTTTGTGGTAGGGTCTATGCGAGCGGGGGCTATTTGATCAGCTCGATCTGGTCGTGACTGAGCACCCAGATATGGGCAGGCAACGCGATAAAGCGCGCATCGTCCAGATATTTCTCGTTGGCTTCGTCTGGTGCGATAGCCCAAAGGAGAAACCGCCTGATCGCCTTCGCGATCTCCGGGCTGGCCTGCTTGGTCGAAACGATCGCATATTCGTAATTTACAAGCGGGTACGCATTTTTACCCGGCGCGTTGACCAAGGTGAGACGCTCGTCGGGTGGCGTTCGCGGGCCAAGAGAAGCCGCGGCGGCCGCAATCGATTCCGGCGTCGGCAGCAGAAACTCGCCCGAGTAGCTTTTCAACGATGCAGTGCCGAGTTCGGCATTCGCGATCTCGTTGTGGAAGCTGATGCCGATGTAGCCGATCGAATAGGGCGTTTTCTGCACGGTCTGCAGAACGCCAAGATTTCCGTCTGCGCCCAAGCCGCCCGGTACGGTGGGCCAGTTAATCGACGTGCCATATCCCACCTTGTCTTCCCAGGACTGGGTAGAGAACGTCAGATACTGAGTGAATACGAAGGTATCGCCTGAGCCGTCGGCCCGGCGCACCGGGACGATGTCGTGATGAGGCAGATTCACTCCCGGATTGAGAGCAATAATTGCCTTGTCGTCCCACGAGCGTATCTTGCCGGTGTAGATGCCGGCGAGGGTAGGACCATCCAGCTTCAGGTTAATCGTATTGAGGCCCGGAAGGTTATAGTTGACAGTCATCGCCGAGATTGCCATCGGCACGTTGATGATTTGGGGATTTCGCTTGGCTTGCGCGTCCGTCATGTAGGCATCCGATGTGCCGATATGTGCGGCGCCCGAGATGGCCTGCTCGATGCCCGCAGCCGAGCCACTACTAGCCGTGGTGATATGAACGCCCGGATGCGTCTTGGTGTATTCGGAGGCCCAGGTCTCGAATAGCGGATAAATCAGCGTTGAACCGGTTTCGGCCAAGGTGATGTCGTCGGCCCACACCGATGCTGGTGGGATTGCCAACACACCAAACGTGATCGTTGCGGCAAGAGTGCTGAGGCGCAGGTCCAGCATGCGTATCCCCTTTGGCTCAGTGGATGCGGTCCGAGGCGCGAGAGCGCTCATTCCGCCGGAGCGGCTCGCAAATCAAGCTTGTCGAGGTTGAGGCCGGTTGTCTCGATCCGGAACATCCACGTGACCATGGCGCCCAGGATCGAAACCACGATCAATCCGTACAGCAGGACTGTCGTTCCAATGGCATCAAGAAGAATGGGGAACAAAAATGCAGTCAATACGGCCCCGATTTTGGCAAAGGCCGCCGCAAAGCCTGCGCCCTTGCCGCGGATTGCCGTCGGGAAGACCTCGCCGGCAAGGAGGTATGTTTGCGCGTTCGGGCCAAGGTTTGTCATGAAGTTGAACAGCATGAAGCCGGCAAAAATCAAGAGGGTTTGCGTGCCGCCCGTGAAGTTGGAGGATAGGGACGCTAGGAACAGACCTGCGGCGCAGCCAAAGAAGCCTAGAATTTGCAGCGCAATTCTTCCCACGATGTCGGCCAGCAACACTGCGAATATTATGCCGACGATCAGCAGTGAGGTAATCAGAGCCGCTCCCTTGGCGGCGATGATGTCGTTTGCGATCAGGTCGGCGACGCTGCGCGCATGGTCTGAATTCGCGCCCACAGCAGCACCGAGGATCGTTGGCGTGAAGATCCCGATACCATAGGTTCCAAGGTCCTGCAGAAACCACGGGACCGATGCCAGGATCGTCGCCCGCCGGTTGGCCTTGTTGAACAGCGACGCAAATGACTGATTCGATGAGTGGCCCGACCCTGCCGACCCGTCATGTGCAGCAAGTTTGATCTCACCGGGGTATTGCGGCTTGCGAACCAGCAGCTTTTTTACCGCTTGCTCGGCTTTGCTGACTTCGCCTCGCGCGGACAACCAGTTGGCACTCTCGACAATATAGAGCCGGCCGATCGTAACGAGCACCGCCGGGATGATCGCCGACGCGTACATCCACCGCCACGCACTGATCTCCGGCAAAGTCGAGAGCACAAGGTAGCCGATAGCGGTGCCTCCCAACGCGCCGACGGCCTGGAACGCAAAAGCGCCCAAAACCAGCCGTCCGCGACTCGTACTTGGAATGTTTTCGGAGATGATCATGTGCGCGGTCGGGTAGTCGCAGCCGAGCGAAAGCCCCAGACCGAACAAGCAGAACACCAGGAAATAGTAGTTCGGAGAGAAGGTCAGCGCGACGAGGAAAGCCACGAATATGACCATCTCGGCGAGGAACATCGGCTTTCGACCAAACCGATCTGACAGCCCTCCCAGGCCGACAGCGCCAATCAAAATTCCAAAAAGGCTCGCCGCCCCGATCACGCCGTGCTCCGCAGACCCGATTTCGAAGTCGTTCGACAGCAGAGGAAGGGCGACACCAGTCATAAAAACCACAAAGCCTTCAAAGAACTTACCTGCCGCAGCAAGCGACCAGATGAGCCGTTGCATGCCGGTCATTGGGGCCGAGAGAAGACGAGTCCCGTCCACCCACATGGGCAGTTCGTCGATATGGTCCTGAACCGATCTTGCGCGGGCTTGGCTTGATGATGCTGTTGAGGCGACGATCTCGTTCACGCTGCGAACTCCCCTTCCGTGTCCGCCAATCCTCGCGGATTGGGCACGACTAGCACCCGCTGGACGGGTTAGGCCGGCCGGCAACGCGCCCCACGATCCATATGGTCGTGCGGAAGGTCGCTCGACTATAGGTCGCCAGTCAACTGTCGCGCGAGAAGTTGACATCAAAATGACGTTCATTAGGAAGGCACGTAAGCTCTGGGGCCTCGTGAATCATTTCATAGATATGCGGCGCCAGGCATGGTAGTCCGTCAGCGCCACATTGTCTTGACGCGAAGTTTTCACGCCGCAACCGCATCCCGGTCGCTCGGTTCGGTATACGTCAACAGCTTTCGCTTGTGGCTGCACCGCAATGCCCACCCATCACTCAGGTCTGCTAATGGAATGGTTCCAGCCGCGCTCCTGTCCGACGTGATGCTAGGATGGGGCGTAGGTATGAGAATGTCTGTTATCGTGAGTTAAATCCGCGTCGACACCGACCCCTGGCGGGATAGCGACCACGGGAGGGAACGCACTATCGTGATGGAACGTCCTCTGCCCTGGAGTCTCGCAAGACCCTAAGGATCGAGTTCGGCCACCGTAATTGGTTTTGACCCTAGGGCATTGCGGTAACGGTGGCCTTCAACGATTGTGAAACCCCTACTCGATTGCCAGACACCAGTTGCGTGCTCTTTTCCGGCCGCTGCTCACCCTGTGAGGCGCTGATTTACGGCCTCAGCCTCGCCGCTCCGTTCGTCTGCCCCTCAGAGGCCGACGCCGAGCGGCAGCGCAAGTAGGAAGGTGGGCGGACCGGGTCAGGCGCTGCCGAAGAAGGGATACGAACCTTAAGAAACGGCACAGCGTTATTTTCCCACGGATTTGAAATATCGCAAATCCGGAGGCTGTTGTCCTTTCTTTGTCGGCATCAAAAAGCCTTCTGCGTTCACCCAGTAACCTTCCTTGCCAATGCGAACGAGGGAGTTGTTCTCCGAACAGTGATTAATGTGCCAAATCGGCGCCGGATTAGACTCGCGAGCGTATGTCTTGGTGACGATCCACGGGCGGGTCAACGCATGGTCGGTCGTCGTAATTTCGTTGTGCAGCGTATTTTTGTCCGCCTTGTCGAGGTAGATTCGCTCCTTGACGATGGTTTGATTGTCGTCGTGCAGGCGGATGCCGCTATTCTCGAACGTGCGCGGACCCCTAAAGCCACGCGTTTCGACTTCAAGCGTAGTATACTTGCCACCTGCGTCTTCATCGACCCATCTACCGATGGAAAGACCCTCAAAAGAGGGTTCGAACTCCGTGGGCCATTCACGTCCGTCAGTGAAAATGCGTCGTGGTTCGGTGTTGTCCTGCAAAATGTAGGTCGTCTTCGGCGTGATGATGATCTCCATCGGAAAAATGACCGTCATCATCCGCGGCATGCCTAGCGGTAGGCAATAGCCGAATCCGTCGTCGCCCTGGCCACCGGCGGCTTGGTCCGCGAGATTGGCTTCGAAACGGGTCTGATACTCAGGTGTCAGGGGGGCCTGCTGCTCAAGTCCCGGACCCTTGCTGGGGTCCCATTGCGGAGCCAGGGTCCCCGCCGTCTTCCATTGGCCGGACCAGTCTGGATATTTCGACAGGTCCTGCGCCTGTGCGCCCATGCCCGCGGCAACGCACAATGCTGCCGCTACCACGACTGAGCGGACCGAACTTTTGGAAGACATCGGCGCTAATTTGCTTTTCATGATGCTTCCCTTTCAACAAATGGAAAAGATTGGGAGCCAACGACCGCGCTGGGCTGCGTTAGGGAGCATTTTCCCAGCTGGTCGCTGCCACCCGTGGTGTTCAAAAGTCGGGCTTGTCCGCTACGGGCATCGGGGCTTTCTTTGCAGGGTTGCGCCAATCGTACCCGCTGGCATTTTCAGCGCAGGTGATTTCTGGCCACTGCCCCATTGGAACCAACGGCGGGCAGTAGATCATGCTCGCCGACCAGGGAGACGTGAAAACGCCGTCATCTTCGACGGTGAATTCCACGTCCAACCCCTTGCCGTGATAATTGGGATCGCGCGCAATGCCATTGTCCACCATTTCAAGGTGGCTGTTGTCTTTTTCATTGCGTTCTTCGATCACTTTCGCGGCTTCATGATCGAGAAACCGATAGCGCTC
>JASHYD010000905.1 GCA_030043175.1 Xanthobacteraceae bacterium
TGGCAGCGTCCTCGCCAACACCTGCAGCCAGCTCCTCAAGCTGCAATTCCAGCTGATCAATGAGCCGCTGGCTGCGCTCGGAGCGCGGGCCGAACATCTCGCGCTTCATCTTGGCGATCACCAGCTGAAGGTGCTCGATCATCGCCACAGCACCTGACAGCTTCGCGCGCGTCTCAATCAGCGCTGCCTTCAGCTCAGCCTTGTCGTCGGGAAGATCGGAAGCCGCGTTCATGCGCAGCACTGCAGCACGATCGCTCTGATTCGTGGAATAAAATCTGACGCCTGAGTCAACGAGTCACAGGTCAGGCGTCAGCAAAGCGTCGATGGCTCAGGACTTTCTACAGCCTCAGGCATCGACACTTCAGCCAGCCGAGCGAGGCCGCCAGGTCTGCTGCGGATTCCTCCAGTCGATTCCGTCCAACATGTACGCAAGCTGCGACGCGGAGATCGAAACGACACCGCTGGCCGCCGGCGTCGGCCAGATGAAATTGCCTCGTTCTAATCGCTTCGCATAAAGCGACATCCCGATGCCGTCATGCCAGAGGATCTTTATCAGTGAGCCACTGCGGCCACGGAAGACATACAGATCGCCGACGTGAGGGTCACGTAGTAGCGACTCCTGCACCTGACGCGCTGGCCCATTCATCCCGCGCCTCATGTCGGTATGGCCGGCTGCAAGCCACACCCGAACGCCGCTCGGCAGCGCGATCATCGCAACACCACAGCCTTGATGACCGCGCACGCCAATTCCTTGGAGGTGGTCATTGGAATGCGAATCCGGATGTCGCTGCCAACTTCGATCTCGACGGCCGGCCCTTTGGCTTCCGCCTTCTCGTACGATGACGGCGACACCACGACCTCGGCAAATCCCACCGCTGCGCCGCAGAGCTCCCGACGCCAGCGATAGATCTGCCCGGAAACGACATCCACGCGCCGGGCGACCGCGCTCACCGACGCGCCAGGCGCAAACGCTTCCGCAACAATTGCCCGCTTCTGCTCTTTGCTCCACCGCCGGCGTCGCTCCGGGCCCGAAATCACTTCCACGCGTCTCATCGCACCGTCCTTTGCACTGGTGCAAACCACATGGCTTGCACCAGTGCCAGAGCAACACCGGTGAGTCGCGCGCGCGCAAGGCGGCCCCTATCGGTCCCTATCGGAGGGTTACTGTCCGCCACCCGTTTCCGCGACTTCTGGAAGTAATTGTTTATCTCGCGAGATAATCGTTTAGGCAATGTTTTCAATCAGGTTCTTGACTAAACGCGAGTACATACCACGTTTGCGGCATGGAACCGTCTCGCGAACCGATGGCTGAAACGAAAAAGAAGCCGTGGCTATTTCAGCCTGGCAATCGCGCTAATCCATTTGGTCAGTCCGCACGCAAAGTCCGTGCCGCGCAGGAGGCCGCCGAATTAGCCGAGCGCGTAAAGGCCGAGGCGCGGGCGCTGATGAGCGATTTCAGCGCCCAGCATGGCCGGGCCCCGACCGCGAGCGAGGTCGCCAGGATTGGCGCCGCGGCGCTCCTGGCAGTGAAGCTTCGCGAACCGGCGCTTCTCAACGCGGAAGACATCGTTCGGCTATCGAATAGCCTTGAGCGTGCTTTGCGATGTGCTGGGCTTGCTGTTGGCGCGCCGCCCGCGCCTGCGCCGGTGGACTTGTCTGGCGTGTTCGCTGATCCGCTCGGCTTGCGCGCGGCCAAATGACGAGCGCGACCGACGTCTACAACGATCTGATCGCGCAACACGGCGGGCTTGAGGCATTCTCGACTGTCCAACTGCAAATTGCACGCAGCGTCGTGAAGTTGATGGCGAGTCTGCAGGTCGCCTCGATAAACGACGTCGGCAAGATGGCGCAAATTGCGCAGACGCTGGAGCGGCTGCTTTCGCAATTGCCGCCGGCCATCCAACGGGCGCCGACGTCTGGGGTCGAGACACTCACCGAATTCGAGCAGCGGTTGGCGGGCCTCACGCTCGCTGAGAAGACCCCGTTTTACGCTGCTGAGCTGAACACCCCTTCGCCGGTCCGGATCACGCCTGAAGAGCAAGCGATCCTCGACGCGCGGGTCGACCGCATCCTCGACGGCATCTTGCTGCGGCGCGATCCTGGCGCTCAGCGGACCGATCCGGATGAGGCTGATCGCGCGACAAATGTCGCGACGGTGTCGGCGAATAAGGTCCCCTCCCCGCCAAAGCGATAGGCGGGACGATCCATGACGGTGAGAAGCTGGATGCGACTTCCGCCACGTTACATGAATCCAGGAGCGTTACCACCACAACATTCCAGCCATCGGCATCCGGCCCGAAGGCGCAAGGTGATGCGGATGGTAAATGAAGCAGGCGGGCCTAACCGCCGGGGGGGCGTTATGGGACCCTTCCTTTCATTGCCCATGCAAAGCAGTTAGCGACCTCGGGCCATCTGGCGAACCAGAACAGTAGGCAGCGAGGACTGCTTCCCTGATCCGCCCCTTCAAGTCGGAAGTAAGATCGGTGAAATCTTACCGACTGGCCCTTGCCCACCTTGGAAGGATTTCCAGTAGTCGTCGAAATTCGCAAAGCCCATCCGAATAGTCAGGGATTGCTCCTTGACCTCCCCCGAGGCCAGCATCTTTGAAGAAACCAGCCAGTCCACCGGGAATTGGCACCGGATTGGCAAACAGCCAGTTTCGAACAGGGCGGGCATTGGGGTCAATTCGCAACAGCAGTATCCCAAATCATTCGCTGAAATACGAGGCCCCCCTTCGACCATCCCACACCACTGCCGCAACTAGGCCTCCTGAGCATTGGAGTCTACGGAAGGTAGAAGGTAGTATAGAGTGCTATTTTATCGCATTGAAGGCTTGACAACAAGTACAAATCTTTATCTGCATAAACATTGCGCTAGCAATCCATCCTACACCTTAGCGGCGTCCAGGCAAGCTTCCCACCCTACGCAAACCTGGCGCTGCTCTTTTCTTTAGACACTTGCCGTCGTGGCATTTGTTCTTGAGCCTCTTGCTTGAGTGGGTGTCATATTGGGGTGCCTCAGTCCTCCAACTGAGGTCAAACATCACTTACTGACTTGGGACATTAGGGTAGAACCCTATTGTCCCTTTTCTATTGCTTACCTCCTGCGCCGACGTGCTCTCCAGGTAGCGAAAATCCTCTCTAGCTCTTTTTGCCATAGCTCGTAATGCTTATCGAAGTTGAAGCGCACCGATTGCGCCTCGCCTCCTTGGCTAAAGAATGGTGGATAGCCTGTCTGATCAACTACAATTAGAGTTTCGGGATCACCGACCTCCATACATTCATCATAAATAGGATTTAGGATTGTACGCCACTCGCTCCTAGATATCTCCCGACCTAACTCTGTCCTAATTTCGCGATGCGTAATTGTTCTCCCCTGTGCAGCGCGATCCTCCAAGATATCCCGTACCTGGCCAATGAGGTCAGCACGGTTATTGCCGATATCAGTCATAGCTACTTACGTCCTCTATCTACTCTACCCTTGTGCAGGTACCTCCAGAGATATATGGTGGATCAATCACGTCTCTATCGTCATTGCCTGCTAGATACCGACCTGGATAACTTCGTAAGAACCTATTCGACCTGAGATTAAACCTATATTGATAGAGACGAAAGATGCCCACATTACTCCACGAGGTACAGTCAAACGCGATAGAGCCATCATCGACGTTCCTGATTACATAAACGTTATTTGATCCATCTTTTGCGCACTCTATTGGCGTGGGCCATCCTGATGGCGTTATAGTTATATTATAGTAGTCGTCGAATTGAAATGGCGTCGTAGTAGTAGGTTTAGTAGCGTCCCTTCCAAGGTATGTCACTCTTAGAGTGAATTTAGGTTCCATCGAGTTTGGATTGAAACCGCTGCCTTCCCACAGTTTCGTGGCTGAGTTATATTTGCCACCTCCAGACCATTCTATAACACAATCATACGTGCCATTCTTAGATTGTTGTGGATGGGTGGTAGAAGACAACAAGAGTAATGGCACTATAGCTGTATACCATCTCATGATGACTTCCTCCTCTGTCTTATGTCTTAACTGCTGTCCCTCTCACGGCTACTTTCCTCCCCGTCTTATCTCGCTATTCCTTCTCCTGTCGTTTATAAGACCCTCCTTCCCTTGTCTTATGTCGATACCAGCTGAAGACGGTGCCACCGATCGCGAATATGCTGAATATGTAAAACACGTAGTGACCATAGTCACCGAGTAGCCAAATAATCACCCCGCCAGAAACAGTAAAGAAAAACGCAGTATAAACGAACTCGATATCTCTAATCGCGTTAACAATTACGATGATCGTATGACCAGTCTCAATTGTTGTATTGTCGATCCTCAAGATGTGCTTTTCAAGCTTGTCAAGCCTATGTATGAGTTGCTGATGTCTCTCTTGTTCTTCCTCATTCATACCGACTTACCTCCATCCTCTTGCTCGATAGAATGCGTCGAATATGTCAGCGAATAACACTAGATATAGCACCAAGATATCTATAAGGACTATCAGTGCCAATGAAACCCTCACAGCTAGTTACTTCCTGTTCTTAGTCAGCTCAGGTCCGTCCTTTTGTCAGAATGACCGTAGTGGTTGCCCGAGAAGTATTTGCTCAGGGGTCTCCTTGGCCGTCACATACAGCTCGTTTCCCGCCCCAGTCACAAAGAAGATTGTAGTTGTCTGATCGCCTCTTCGCCTCGTCATGTGCGTTATATTGTCCATGTTTATTATGATCATTGATGAACCATCAGAGTCAGTTACTTGTTTCCAGACGGCCATAGCTGCTCACTCTCCTGTGTTATGTTTGTCTGTCTTCGTTGTCTATCTTATACCGCTTATATCATTGCAAAGAGCTTTCAACAGCAGCCGCGTTTCTGTTCTAGGCCCCGGGTATTCTTTATCTTTTAATCCGAATGACCGTGGCGATTGCGCCATATGTATTTGATCAGGCGCGTCCGTAACGACTATGAATGGCTCACTTCCCGTTGTATGCACAAAGAATATTAAAGTTACTTGAGGTTCACCTTCCGTCTCCATTTACGTAACATGTTCAATGTTGATGTCTACCTTTGACCCATCTAGTCGAGATAGTCGTTTCCACGTTGCCATAGCTACTTATACCGCTTCCATAGCTACTTGAATCGCTTTGAGTCGCTGGA
>JASHYD010000906.1 GCA_030043175.1 Xanthobacteraceae bacterium
TGTCCCAACTTGCAGGCGTCGGCGGCTCGGGTTTCATGGCCACGCGGCAAGTATCGGCCGCTGAGTACGTCACTGATTCAATGCAGCGGGTAGGAATGTACTGTCAAAAACCGCCTTTGCATACGAAGCCCTATAGAAGGCCCACCTTCATCTCTCGCACAGTTGCGCAACGTCGTTTGGACCGGCGTTACTCGTGACACAAGACCCACTGCCGACATGCGACTAGGCGCCAAGATGCGACCGCGGTGGCCACAACTCTTTGGCCTCTCGTGGCGTAGTCGATCACTTCGTCGGCTCGGCCGAGCCGTGTGATCCGTTCGGTTGTGGCCCTCGCGACGGACGAGATCTTGCGAAGCCGAAGGATATCGCGACGCACAAATTATATGCACCGCACAAAAACTTGTTGACACTCTCTTAAATCGGGCCGGGAATGGACCGGAGTGAAATCGGGACGCCTCGTAATTGAAAGAGTTCCATGCGGTGCGGCGACATTGCCCCTTCGGGCCTGCCAACTTTCCTCCTCCCTTGCACGCATTGCGGGCGCCAAATGGTTATCACGGCTATCACACGCACGCAGATCGCTAACGGCACAGAATCAAACGATCTTAAGGACGTTACCCACACCTGTGTGCGGTGCGGCACGATGCTGACCCGCACTATACGGCCAGTCTCCGGCCACGCCGATGTGATCGCGCGCCGGGGCTGATTTCGGCGAAGCGGCTATGAATTTCGCCCTGGCCGTTCGTTACACCACCAATCACGGCGAGCTGTTGAACACCGGCAGCATGAGAGGACAAATCGCTCAAGGCGCTGCCCGCAAGCCGAGGAACTTTCTATGAAGATTCGTGCGGGCTATCAAATTTCATACGACTGCCCGCAGCCGACGCCGATGATCCTGACGCTGAGCGTCCATCCGTCACGCATTCCTGATCTGCTGACCGTGGATCGCATGCGGCTCGATCCACCCATCCCGGCCAATACCTATCACGACAGTTTCGGCAATTTCTGCCATGTGATCCGAACCCCGGCGGGCCGGCTTGCGATATCCACCGACTTCCTGGTGCGCGACAAGGGCGAGCCAGACGAAATTGCCCCGCAGGCGGAACAGCACGCGCTAGAAGACCTGCCGACGGATGTCCTGATCTATCTGCTCGGCAGCCGCTACTGCGAAACCGATCGCCTCTCGAATACGGCGTGGTCCCTGTTCGGACGAATTCCGAAGGGTTGGCCGCTGGTGAATGCGATCTGCGATTACGTCCACGATCGCATCATTTTCGACTACGCCCGCGCCAGCCCGACCAAAACCGCGTGGGATGTTCATAACGAACGACGCGGCGTGTGCCGGGACTTTGCTCACCTCGCGGTCACGCTGTGCCGTTGCATGAACATCCCGGCGCGCTACTGCACCGGCTACCTCGGCGATATCGGCGTGCCGCTCGATGATGCTCCGATGGATTTCAGCGCTTGGTTCGAAGCTTATCTCGATGACCGCTGGTACACGTTCGATGCCCGCCATAACAAACCGCGCATCGGCCGTATTTTGATGGCACGCGGGCGCGACGCCACCGACGTCGCGATCGTGACCTCGTTCGGCCCGTGCACGCTCGCGAGCTTCAAGGTGATCACCAACGAGGTCACGTCGGCTGCTCCTGCCGGTCAGTGACGCGCTGTTTTGCCTGTGTACATGGGCGGGCATTTTAATGTCGGGTTGCGGCCCCGTGTGGGCGCATTACCTGCCTGCCCAGCAGGTCCTTGTGGGTATATTTGCTACAGTCGGGAGAGAAGCTCCGCCTTCTTGGCGGCGAACTCCTCACGTGACAGGATGCCTTTTTGCTGCAAGTCGGCCAGTCGCTCGATCTTGACAAAAATGTCGGATTCTTGGGTGGCCTCGGCACGATACGGTTCGGGGGGCCGCGCGGGAGCCGGCGCCACATGCGATTCCGGCGCATTGCTGGGTACGCCATCCACCGAGACGACGGGCAAGTGTGCGACGCTCACGGTCCCGTACTGGCTGGTGAAGGTAAGCGAGCCCCCACTCCCTTGCTGCTGGGATACGCCGCTGATCTGGTGGTCGAGCGTGTCATAGACGGTCACGTGTCCGTCCAGATCAACGGCCAGTCGATGCGCTTGGTTGAAATAGGCATAACGAACCTGGTTCTGCGCGCCGGTCCCGTTCGGGAATCCCAGTTCCGGTGGCCACCATTGGCCCGAACTGCGGCCGGGTGCCTCGGGGACGAATAGGCTGGCCAAACCAGGGCCCGCGGCGCCGTAGCCGCCCTGTTGTTGCTGCTGACCGCCCCCCTGTCCTTGCGACTGGAAGCTCGCGGGGAACGGCACGAAGGGGTCCTGGGCCAGGAGCTGCGACAGCTCGGAACAGAGGCCATCGACCTTCGACTTGAGGCCATGGTTGAACATGTCGCCGACCATCGTCATGCCACCCAGCATCCACTGGCCTCCACCCCCCAGTTCCCAGTGGTTAAACTGCGCCATCGTGCCGTTGCCGTTCACCAGGGCCTGCAGCAACGTCATAACCGCGTCGGTACCGACTCCGTAGCGTTGAGCCAGTTCGTTAATTTTCTGCTGGCCTTGGACTGCTAGTCGTTGCAAAGGAGTTGCTCCTGAGGTGTGGGGGAGATGTGGTTAGCCGCAACAATTCAGCGTGGAGAGGAAAATAACCGAGCCTCGGCTGGCTTGGCGCTCGGGCGTTTCGGATTGGTACATACCATAGCACGTCCGACAGATTCCGACATAGAGCCGATCCCTGCCTGATTCGGCGATGGAACATCGATCCAGAGGAGACAGACAGCAACAAGGCCGGAACGTTCACGCTTGCGCGCTTCGCGCCAAAGGGCACGCCGGCAGCAGTCGTCGGCAAACTCAATGGGGCGGCGCCGTCGAGAATCACTCGTGTTCGAAGAGGTGCTGGCGGCGGGGGTAAGTCTTGCTGACGCACCGGAAGAAGAGGTAACGAATTAGTTAGCCGCCTGTGATGTAAAGGGAAATAGATGCGTAAGTATCAACCGTTGCGCTTGCGATTGCTAATCCATGTGACGCTGCAAGCCGTCTCGATTACGACATAAAGGGCACCCTAGGTAGTAGCGAGGGTGGTCAGTCCCATCTGAGCTGTTTTGAGCGAATTCGCCGCGGCTTGGAAGAAGGTGGCGAGATGTCTCTCTCGCTCGTGGTCTGGTTTGTCGGTCTGTCCATTTTGTGTGGGCTCACCTCGCTGGCGATGTCGTCGGAGTGGAAGCGGCGCGTAGGAGGCGATGGTAGTGGCAAAGGGAACCCATGACGAGCGTTTAGAAGCGCTGGAACGGGACAACGCCAACCTGAAGAGGCGCCTTGCGCTTGTTGTACTTTACCTCGACAGCGGTAGGCGCGAACGGGTTGAGATGACGACGGACGATATAAGGGCTAGCTGGCGGAAAGATGCGGGTATAGAGCGGCCGCATGTGCCGCCATATGGGCCGGTGCAGGCGGCGTAGGGATCAGTGTCGGCCCGGTGGCGGTTGATCAACACTTGCTTCTAGTCCCGCCAGCCACTTGGCTAGTTCAAGGACTGACTTTCGATCGAGAGCAAGGTCCAACCTCCGCTTAAAGCGCGAGTTGCTATGCCTCTCAAGCAAAGTCGAAGAGCCGTCCTCTACCGTATAACCGAGGAAGATTTGCAGATCCTTCTCGCGGCGGGCCGGTGCGCGATCTGCGACGCGGAAACTGATTGCGGTCGACGCGGCGGCAGCTTCCCCAACCGCGCAAGCTCATCCTTGACCGCCTGATGCTCAGCCTTCAGTTTCGTAAATGCGTCACTGAGCTTCTCATTCTCCACCCGCAAACGCCCAACCTCGCTAATTAAATCGCGAACCACGCCGATCAGCTCTGACGGCGACAGACGATCCAGCGAATCAGGGGCGGGCGTTGCCATCCCCAGCTTGAATCACATTTTTGCACTCTTGCGTCCCCTCCGCCCGGAAATCTGCCCCGGTTAAACTGGTTTGTGTAACACTGGTTTGTGCTAAGTATTTGATTTCATTGGCGCCGCAAGGGGGATACCACACCCAGGCCCCACAAACCCAATAACCACGGGCTTTTCCCCGGTCCGCAGCCCGCTTTTGGACCTTACGCTTTGGACTCTGCGGAAGGCAACACCTTCGTGCTGCTGGCGCAACGTCAGAGGCCTGGCGGCAGCCCTTAGCCCCGAATGGCCCACAGCTGCTAGGAGACTCACTGGTGCGTCTTGGCGGCCGGCCGCTACCTACCGGCGGGGACGCGAAAGCCCTCCAGTGACTCTCCTTCGGAGTCTGGCGGGGGAAGTCCCGATAACGTCGGGCCCCTGCGGGCCAAGACGGGTCAATGGTCTTCGTGAGGCTCCTCGCGCGCGTCGGTCGGACAGGCCTCGACACACCCAGCCAGCCCTTCCACTGTTCAATGCAGAGCCGCCGTCGGGCTGGTAGTGGTCGTGAAGGACCATGATGACTTAATGCGGACAAGATTCAAATAGGCTCTCCGGTGCAAGGGCCGGAGAGCCGGTTGACGGGCCAACGTCGAGCCGCCCGTGGAAGGTTCTCGCTCAACGACTGCCGTAGGGGCCGTGACGATAGATACGCTCGCGCACGAACTCCCTAACGCATTCGCGTTGCATTGGGGTGAGGTCGGCGAAGCGTTCGCGTACGATCCCCCTGAGACGCTCGCGTTGCATCGGGGTGAGCTCGGCAATGCGTTCGTGCACGAACTCCCTGACACGTTCGCGTTGCGCCGGAGTGAGCTCGGCGAATCGTTCGCGCACGATCCCCCCGAGTCGCTCACGTTGCATTGGTGTGAGCTCACCGAGGCGTTCGCGCACGGCTCCCCCGAGACGCTCGCGTTGCATCGGGCTGAGCTCGGCGATGCGTTCGCGCACGAACTCCCTGACACGCTCGCGTTGCATCGGGGTGAGCTCGGCGAATCGTTCACGGACGATCCCCCTAAGATGCTCGCGTTGCGTCGGGCTGAGCTCGGCGATGCGTTCGCGCACGAGCTCCTTGACACGCTCGCGTTGCATCGGGGTAAGTTCAGCGAAGCGTTCTCGCACCATCCCCCTGAGATGCTCGCGTTGCATCGGGGTGAGTTTGGCGGATCGGTTGCCCCCACCGCGTTCCTCCTCGGAGAATCCATAGGTGCTAGGCCCGAAGCGGTGGCTCTTAACAGACCCGCTCATGTTGCCCTTGCTGATGCCGCTCTCTTGGCCGGAAAGAGCCGACACACTCAGTGTCGAGCCGCCTATGACGATGGTTGCTGCCGCCAAACCGATCGCTATGTTACGCATCATGATGCTGATACTCCAATACTCTTCGAGCACCCCAGCCGCTCCCTAGCCAAACTCAGTAGTTTTCGTTGAGTTGCAGCCCGTGCGGCACTGTCGCGCCCGAAGACACCTGCCGATGAACGCAGGATGACGCCCGGGCAGGCGGGTGTGAGACAGGGTCATCATGCCTGCGATTGCTACAGACTTTAAACGTTAACGCCCACATGTCCCGGAAGACCACCATCAATTATGACTGCTGGTGGCCCCCGCCTGGCCGAGGACCGTGACCACCTCAACACAAGCGCCTTCGCCCCCCTTTG
>JASHYD010000907.1 GCA_030043175.1 Xanthobacteraceae bacterium
GTCATCAGCCATTAAAACATTTCCTTTGCCCCCGGATGACCCGAAGCAGCGCAGGCCTGATATTTCGGCTGCGAAGGCACAGTTGGGTTGGGAGCCCAAGGTCTCACTGCGCGACGGCCTTAAGCCAACTGTCAAATATTTCCGCTCACACACCAGCTAGCATTTCTCGATTAGGTTAGGTGTAGCCTGAGTTGCGAGATAAGCCTTGCATTCTTCCGATCTGTGTGTGGCTCAAGCGTGAAGTCTTGTACCCGCCAAACTTGTCTGGACTGACACTGCCCGTTTCGCGCTTACGCTTGATGATCCCCCCAACAGTACTCAAAGCCATGTTGTAAAGCTCGGCAACTTTTGCCCGGGTATGACCGTGTTCGATTGCAGCAACCACCCGTTCGCGCAAATCGTCGGAATAAGGCTTCCCCATTCATACTGGCGCCCTTGTTCCAGTGGGGATCTTGAATCCGATTCGCGCCGTCGTGGGAATCCCCCATCACCGATTCAACCTTTTCGTCGAATGCTCTAGCAATGGCGAGCCTCCGACGCCTCTACTTCCGCGATTGCCCGAAAAGACTCAAGTCCGGCGGGGGCTGATCCTTATAGGCCGGCATCAGCTTGCGGTTGGTCAAGTTAAGAACATAGGCCTCGTCGCCGATCTTGACCCAAACGTTGTCCTCCGGGCAGGTCTCCAACTGCCACACCGGGCGAGGATCCGGTTTGCGGACAGCCTTCTGGACTTTGGTGTAGGGCCGCGTCATGGCGTGATCTATCACGGTGATCTCGTCATAGAGCGTGTTGCGGTCGGCCTTGTCGAGATAGAACCGCTCCTTGATGACAGTCAGATTGTCCTCGTGAAATGGAATGCCTGAGACCTCATAAGCGCGTGGGCCCCGTAGGAATCGGGTCTCGACTTCGAGCGCGGTATACTTGCCGTCGCCGTTCTCGTCGATCCACTTGCCGATTGAGTAGCCGACGAGCGTGCGCTGAGTATCCTCGGGCCAGTCGCGGCCGTCGGTATAGATCCGCCGATACACATCGTTGTTGTGACTCATCAGGATATAGGTCGTCTCCGGCGTGACGATGATCTCCATCGGATTATAGAGATTCATCATCGCCGGCATGCCCTCCGGAATGCAAAAGGTCGATGGCCAATTGCCGGGTTTCCCGGCGCGCTGGTCGGCTAGGCTCGCATCAAATACCTTTTGGTATTCGGGCGTCAGCGGCGGCGGGCCTGCAAGCTGGCGCCAGTTATTCGGGGGCCCAATGCGATCCCATTGACCTTTCAAGTCAGGATACTTCCCAAAATCGACCACTTGCGCGATCGCCGGTGTCGCTATCAGCGCGGTTGCCAGCGTAACTGCACACGTCGAGCTCGGGTAACGCATGATATTCTCCGTGAGATCAGCCCACTGACATGAAGCTGTCCTACCGCCGCGCAGGCGTGCCAACGCCAGATCACAGGACCGGCGCCCGCGAATGATTGGATTCGCCGATCATCTGTTGACTTAGAACGTTGACCGCGGGCATCCTAGAAATCTGTCTGCCGCGCTATTGGCAACGGGTCTGCTCCGTTTGCGAAGGGGTTGTTCATTTCGCCGTCTATGCAGCGCCACTCGCTCCAATTGGCAACCACGCGGCGCGACCGCTTGGTCACGTGAAGCGGCTTTTGGAACACCTCTGGATCGTCCATGAGGATTTCTGTGTCGAGAAACTTTCCGCCATCGGTTAGTCGATAGCGCTCGATGACATGCAGTTTCTCACTATGTGGCGTGCGAAAGTTATCGACGAAGGTTTTGTCATTCAGTCCGACCGTATCGACCACGAGCGTGTCGCCTTCATAGTGACCGACCGACTCTCCGTACCAGGATGGCTTGGGGCTCTCGGAATGAGGAACATCCAGATAGATCCGCCGCACATCGCTATCATGCTGAGCAATAATCGTGACTTGATGCGGCGTCTGGATAAAAAACATCGGCTGAACCGGGGTCAGCAGAAAGGCCGGAACACCAGTTGCCCAGCACCGTGCCGAGCGCGACCACATCGGCTTGCCAGCAAGCACATCTTCGTTGGCTTTCTTCAACGCATCTTTGGCAAATTGCGTGAGATTCGGATTGTTGATGTCCGCCATCCGAAACGTAGGCTGCCCGCCGACATTATTGGGAACGTAGGTATATGCCGGGTCCTGTTTGACCGGGGGTGGGCTTCCCGGTAACGGCGTCCATTCGCCGCCAACGGACACCCACCCGACATCGCTGCCAGAGAACATTGGTGGACCTTGCTGCGCCGGCACCAGAGCGATATCGAGGCATAAGAAAGCACCCAGGCCGCCGACAGCAACCAGGCAACGGAGTGGAGTCCTATTTTTATTAGACATCCCGTTTTCCTTCGAAGCAACCCTGGGATAACCTAGTGACAAGAGCTAATCTGGAAAGGACTAAAGAAAAGGATGCCTCTATGGGTTAACACCAGAAGTATCGGAAGGCGTAACGATGTGTGGCGGTAGGATCCATTCACCGTCCATTTTTATTATGCATACTTGAACGGCCGCGTCAAATCTACATTTAATTAAACAGTATAATAACGCTAGTATAGTATATAGGGAGCCGGGGTATTCGGTATGGTAGGCCGACGATCAAGATCGAAGACAAACTCTCACTTGATTGAGCTAAAGGATCGGCCGTCCGCAAGCCTTGGCTTTTTTATCTCCTTTATTTGGGATAAAATCCATCGCGCAAGGGCCTAGCACCGGTTGACGACGGAGGAAAGGAGGCTTTGCATGAATATGCGGGATTGTAAATTTGTGTTGATTGTCGGATTGGCGGCGGCCGCAACGCAGGCCTTGGGGCAGACGGCGGCTCCGTCCGGTAAGGCGACGCAAAGCAGCATCCCGGATTTCTCTGGCATCTGTTGGCACCAGTCGCTTCCCGGCATGGAGCCGCCCACATCGGGTCCAGGCCCCGTCACCAGCCTGGTGCGGCGCAAGGATAAAGGCGAGAGTGACTACAACCAGCTGGTCGGCAATTATAGAAATCCGATCCTGAGGCCCCATGCGGCGGAAATCGTGAAGAATTACGGGGAGGTCGCGTTGCGCGGTGAGGTCGCGCCGAGCCCGGCCAACCAGTGCTGGCCGGAGCCGCTGCCGTTCATCTACACGAATCTTGCCATGCAGCCACTGCAGCAGGCGCACCAGGTGACCATACTCTACGACCAGGACCACGAATTCCGCCACGTGCGTATGAACCAGCAGCATTTCGTCCCGCTGACGCCATCCTGGTATCGGGATTCGGTCGGCCGTTACGAGGGCAACACGCTGGTGATCGACACCATGAGATGCCAAGATCTCGATTGCTGTTGCAAGACAAATTGCGGCGTTCGTCGAGTATAATATACTCGGGTATCCATTGCTTTTAGAGTTCTGTCGGGCCCGAGGTCATAAATATACAATAGGGGGTAGTCTATCGTCTGCTTCGGCATTATTGGCCGAGTGTTCGGGAAACCGAGCCGCTGCCGTCTCTAGAGACGACGCTTCGCGCTTCTTAGGATGAGGTCCGAGAATGTTTCACACGTCTGTGAAAGCCTCCTGCAGCTTAGTAACATGCCACCACCAGAGACCATACGATCCGCGGGGAGCGTCCTGGGCAACCGTCCTGTTTTCGATCTACTATGAATAACGTCTCAGGGAGCGAAAGAAATGGCTGGCATCGTCCGGCGAGTAACGGTCATCCTGCATCGCTATCTCGCAATCGCGGTCGGACTGCTGATGGTGATGTGGTTCGTCTCAGGTATCGTCATGACGTGCCCTACTCGCGCATCCAGGCAGCGAAGCACCTGGATATTCAGCCGTTGGTGGTTCCGCTTGCGCTTCAGCACGGCTAGAAATAGGGTGATGTTCTATAGCGTACACTCTGATGGTATACTGTTTTCTCACATGCCCGTGAGCGTATTTCAAAGTACTAATAGTAAATTAATTAGTGGACGAACCATTCAGCATCTCAGGCTATCGTTATGCGGATAAGCGTGCACAAAGATGATAGTTCACTCGGCCAACTATCGCCGGAAAAGGAGGCGACACATTTCCGTGGACAGGCTGCACTTAGACAGGCGGGCATAGCTGCCCGTGTGTTGAAAGCCGCCCTCACCCGTCTAGCGAGTGCGGAAAAAGACTTCGCGCGTTGGGACAAGGACTATCAGCGGGAGAGGGCAAAGCGGCTGGTAAAGATTGGGAAGTTAAAGGCGACGGTGCGGCGGCTTACCGGTCAGGCGAACAGATGAGCGAAATGAGCGCAATCAGGAAAAGGATAAATTTGAGCAACCTGTTGAATAGGTGTTTTAACCCTAGAAATCCGGCTTCTGCGCCACTGGCACATGATAGTCAAACTGATTGTTGTTTTCGGCGCAAGCTTCCTCGTAGGGTAATGCAGACCGCTGTACCCGATGAAATCGCAAGGCTGCCGTCCACGGTTTGACGAAAGTGGCGGGATCGTCCACGGTGAAAACTAATTCGAGCGTCGTGCTGGCGACCAATTTCCACCGCTCCACTACATGCAGCTTCTCCGTGTGCGGTGTGCGGTAATTGTCGAGGAAAGTCTTATTGTTGAACCCAATGGTGTCGATCACCAGCATGTCGCCCCCTTCGTAATGGCCGACCGACTCCCCGTACCACGACGGCTTGGGATCGGCCGAATGCGGCACATCCATATAGACACGTCTGACTTGTGCATCGCCTTCAAAGATCATCATGACTTGCTTGGGCGTTTGGAGGAAATAAATAGGTTGGACTGCCGCAAATGCAGCGAATGCAGGAACTCCTGCGGGCATACAGCTTGAGCGCGCCGTAAAACCGATCCCGCCGCCTAGGACCTTTTCGTTTTCACGCTTCATGA
>JASHYD010000908.1 GCA_030043175.1 Xanthobacteraceae bacterium
CGACAGAATTCAAGCCGATTGGACCGGGCGCAACCGCACATCCAATCCAGGTCACCGTAGGCGCCTTGGGCCGGGCGTCGAATTCGAAAACTTCGATCGATTCCCTGCCGCCATGATGAACGACGTAGAGGGTATGGACCGCGTTCTGTCCGGGGCGCAGATACAGGCCGTGCGCTCTGAACTTGTCGCCTTCAGAGCCGATCGGCCCAGGACACGATTCATACGTTTTCTTGTCCGGCCGCTCTTGAGACGCCACACTCGGGAAAGGCACGGTCGTGCTCTTATCGCGCAGGTTGATGAGACGGATGGCGCCGTTCGCCGCCATACCAGACGAGAGAACCCAATCCGACTCTGGCACAGCAGCGAGATCTTCAGGGCCTAGTTGATCGCAGATGAAACGAACGTTGCCGATCGCCTCACACCCAGCTGCCTTTGCTTCAACGCCGCTCAGTGATAACGTGATGACGATTCCTATTGACATCAGCACCTTCATGACCGTCCTCCTCTTCCCTGGGCTTTGTACACGAAGCGCATTATACTGCCTCCGACGGAATATATCCAAAAGTCTCTGTGAATTCACAGCAATTCTAAAAGTAGGTTGGGGCGCGGTTCTATTCGACTTTCTGGGTCTGGAGCGGTTCCGGGGAAATCGTGAAGATGGTCAGGGCTTCGAGGAGGGCCGACAGGAGGGGAAGACGACATAGCTCGTCAATCAGGATATGGGTGAAGAAGCTCAATCGGTGCGCTGCAGCCTGGCGCGCCGCCTGCCAGGGCGGCTCGACGATATCGAGCGCCGAATGCCAGGCGAAGGCGAGCAGGTTGAGCGCGGCGAGCGGCGCTTGCAGACCTGGAGCAGCCTGCATTCACGGAGCGGGGCAGGCGCAGGGCTTGAGGGCGCGCCTAAATCCGTAAAATCATCGAAGAGATCGCAAATACTTTCCTTACTCCAGAACTCCTGCGTTTCTTTGAGCTATGGTTTCGTTCCGATCCAAAGCGAGCCCTTTGCGTGGCGTGCGGCACAACCGTCGCCCGGACCACGTCCGCAAAGCCGTTATCGGGCCGCTCCGACGAGCCATGCCAAGCGGCAACGGCGCCGTAGATGTGGTTGCCCTTCGAGTGAGAAGAGATCCGAGACTGCAATCTCGCCTTCGGGATTTCATGCAGGCTCGGTGAGCGCAGCGAATAGAGCCCGGTCCGGCTACGCCAGACGCGCTGGTCATCTGATCGGTATCGCTGAACGCGAAAAGGCCGTGGGAGTTGGCGAGCCGGGCTTCGATCTGGCCGCGTGGCCACTTTTGCCGCAGCACGATCGCGCCGCGCTGATCGAGCCCGCTTATCGCCGTGACAAGGCGCTAGCGGCTGTGCTCGTATTCGACGGCCCCAGCAATGGACTTTGGGAAAGCGCGGGGCCAACACGATCTATGGTGAGTGCGCTCGCCAACAGTGCCGCAAGAAAGCCGACGCGGTGATCCAATGATCGGACGGGGGCCACAAGATGTACAAAAACCTTGAAGCTGGACTCGTCCGAAAGCGAGGAATATGCTGCCGCGTTTCGGATTAAGGAGACCTTATGCGCCGGCTCAATGTGTGGGTGCTGCTGAGTGCAGCAATTCTGTTCCTGGGGACGGTCATCGCAGCGCAACCCGCGACGTTTCCAGAAGCGTTCCGAGTCATCGGCAACATTTATTGGGTGGGCGGCGAGTACGGCTCCTATCTGATCACCACACCACAAGGCCACATTCTGCTCGATACGGGCTCGACCGAAATGCACGATGTGATCGTTTCGAACGTGAAGAAACTCGGTTTCAAAGTCGAGGACATCAAGATCATGATCTCGAGCCACGCGCATTGGGATCACGTCCAGGGACATGCGGCAATGAAGAAGTTGACGGGAGCGCAGGTGGTGGCTCTCGGCGGCGACGCTGCCGCGCTGGAAGCTGGTCGGGACAATTCGGCCGGAGGGTTCCCCGGCATGATCGCCGTGCACGTGGATCGTGTGATCAAAGATGGCGATACCGTCTCATTGGGCGGGACGACACTACGCGCCCTTTGGACGCCCGGACACACGCAAGGCGCTACTGTGTGGATGACGACTGTGGGGGAAGGTGGAAAGGACTACTCCGTAGCGTTCCGCGGCGGCGAAATCCCGAATGATGGCGTTCCGCTTATCAACAATCCTCGCCATCCGACCGTCATTGAAGACACCCGGATGACCCTTCAAAGATTGAAGGCGCTTAAGCCCCCAGACCTCTTTCTTCACAACCATCACCAGAACCTCGGGCGTCCTTTGGATGCCGCGCTTCCGGTCGATTCGCGCTGCGATACCTGCATGGACGCCAAAGCATTTACAGACATGGTGGTCAGGTCAGAAAGGAACTTCACAGAACAGGTCCGCGAGGCGGAAGCGAGGAAATAGCGCCCGCTTCGAGGTTGCGCGCATGCGAATCGCTCGATAATCACGACGATGGGCGATCTCCTCGAGTTGATCTGGTACGCCGTGGCTGGGCTGTTCCGGTCGCGCGCGCGCTTGCAAACCGACTGGTGTAGCCCGCCCAAGATTGGCGACGAACGCACGCGCCCTGTTCGGCACACATCACGCCGAACCGGCGCGCGTCCTTCTGCAGCGATAGCGTAAGAGCTCGCAGCTTGCGAGCGGCTAATCAGACGCTACGTCGCCGTCGCGAAGGGCTCAGGAGCCGAATAGGCGCTCCATCGCCGTTCACCGTCGGCCGTTCGGCAGACTTCCGTTGCCGGTGGAATAGCTTACACCTCCGGCCGGTGTAAACTTAATGACCAACCCGGTCTCGATTTCGTTGGTCCGGCCGTCAATCTCGTGGGGTTTCAATCTCCACAGCACCAGTGCCCTATCAATGGTTTCACGCTGCGCGCTCGTGGCCCGAATAACGTGTACATGTTTGACACTGCCATCCCTGCCGACGGCAATACGAACCGGGATCGGAATAAAGCTTGGTGCAACTGCGGCCGGGTCGACCTTGCTCAGCAGATGCTCCGCATCGGCATAGTTGCCGATACACGTCGGATCAATTCTGCCAGCGTCTTTATCGGTGGCTGGTCCAAGATTGTCCAGGCTGCGCAAAAGGGCCGTGAGTAGTTCTGGGCTGTTGGCCGTCAGATTAAAGCTCACGAAATGACAACGTATCATGGTGGTCAACGTGCTGCGAAACAAGCCAACGCCGCTGAAATCGACCCTGCTGAAGCTACGCCCAGCAATCGACAACTCCGAAGGAGGGCGATCGATCGTCATCCCGTCCACCTGAGATATTGACCGACTGAATTCGCCGGTCATCGCCACGGGATCGTCGAACGGCTTGGCGGCAAAAAATATGTCCTGCGCCGCCACCATTATGGTTCCCTTAAGTTCGCCCGCGGGAACAAAGGTGGCGAGGACATAGTAACCAGAGATCGAAGGGCCCGGACCGGCTATTCCTACGGTCCAACCCGGCGGTAAAGGATAGGACAGATTAAAATAGGTATTCGTGAAAATTCCCTGTGTCACGGCCCCGTCGTCGGGATTTGGCACCGGCGCGGTTGCGGCGCTCTCACGCCAAACCGCGGTGCTCGCCAGACATACACAGGCGGCTAGGCATACACAGCCGGCAAGATACGACAGGTTGCGCATGATCGCGGCGCGAATCAGAGCGAGCGCAAAAAGTTCAGCAGATCCTGCTTGGATTGCGGCGGCAAAAGATTGAAATTGTTGATCACCGCATTGGCTTCTGATTGCGGACTGGCGTGCGCGAGGATCGCCTGGAGCAGGTCGTTCGTGCGGCCGTCATGCAGGAAGAAAATCCGCTGCCCGATCCCCCACAAGGGAGCAGACCGAAACTCCTGCCCATTGGCGTTGCCCTGAGTAATTCCGTCGGCCAGTCCGTATCCCATGTTGTGGAGAGCGAAGTCGCTGAACGGGCTTAAGGTCACCGGGCCGCTGTTGCCGCTGCCGTTGAGGAAGGCGAGCCCGTTTGTTGCCGTCGTTTGTTGCGTCACGTGGCAGGCCTGGCAGCCGATGTTATTGAAGACCAAGCTCCCGCGACTTGACGAGGCCGTCGCTGCTGGAGTCGTTGGATATACCGCCGCCGAGGCCGGTGTCGGCGGAGCGCTGAGACGCATAAAGGTGGCAAAGTTGACAATGCCGGTCGAGAAATCCGACGCGGTACTCCCCGTTGGAGGCGAATCCGGGTCCGTCGTGCCGAATATGGTCATGTCTTCCGGCAGCGGGTTAAACTGGCAGCTCGGGGTCGTTTCGTTGTCACGCTTGTTGGGAAAGAGCTCGTTGGTTACGCCCATCTCGACGAGGTAAGCTTCGCCTGAGAACATCAGCAAAGACTTGTTTTGTGCCTTCCAGCCAAATCGGGTGATGGTGCCGTCGTTGGGGCTCGTGTTGAACTGCCCCGAGATCCCTAACTGCAATTTCAGTGCCGCATTTGAATTGAAAGCTGTGGTAAGGCCGAGATCGGAGATACCCTCGACCAATCCAAGACCGAAAGTGGGCGTTGGGATGCGGAAAATAACATTCCTTGCGGCCAGCGCGGCCGGGAAATTCTCCTGCTGAATACTGCAACCGGGCGCATCCGGGCGCCCGGATATCACATACAATTCGTGCACTTGGCCATCAGGTGTACCGTCCGGGTTGCGCACGAAACGGGTCTCCCGGACAGGGCCATTCAAAGTGATAAACGGAGGCACGACATTTCGGGCACCATGCAGAGTCGCGACCGCCACCTGCGGATTAACCCTCGGGCTTGTGCCGCCGAACGCGGGCTGCGCATGGCATCCGGCACACGAGTTGAGATTGTATCGCGGGCCTAAGCCTGGACCGCCGTTTGTTAAGCCGGGCGGCGCATCGTTGATGCTGCCCGTTACGGAAAAAACCGATGTAAAAAAAACTTGGGCGGCTTGGAAAAAGCCGGGCTGGGCCGGTTGGGATCCCCCGCCGGGGATCAGATTAGGGAGCGGGCCTCCAGCCCCCGGCGGGCCGCCCCGCACGCCCGGATCCTGCAAAGCCTGCGCGAGAGCCGATTCTGACAGGGTGGCAGCGGCCACCAACGTGCCTACGCCGCCAGCGAAAAACCAAGCGCAGACAGACCCTACGTGTGGCATAGGCCTCCCTCCTCAAATCTCATTCTAGTTAAACGCTACCTGTTTTTTGTTATAGGAGGGTAATTCTATTTTACCATACGCCTATAGCGTCAGAGAATAGGGACGAGCGATGAACCCTCGTCGCATCTCGCCCCCTCGCGCTGATCAGCGAAGCCAGCGATGGCGGCTGCAAGGGAACGGATCACCCTTTGTCTTTGCTGCACTTGGCGATCACGAGTCAGTTTGACCGGGCGCTCCGAGACCGGCGTTGTGGCCCAAAATGGTAACGGCAGCGATCCGAGAGTTTACCCCGGGCTCCGCCTGTTCGACGACGGGGCGGACGCCTCCGGAGGCTTTCAGTGATTCTTGGCCGCCGATCCGCCGGGTGGACTGCTCATTTATGCGGACGCCGTCCGCTGCAGCGACTCAATCATAAATTGAGTGCGCCTCCATTGTGCTCACCAGCGGCGACTTGGCTCAACCGCGCGGTTCCTGCTTAAGTCGGCGCGCAACGCGATCGGCCCTTCGCAGCGCGCGCTTTACGGCGGCACGAGCTGCCGCGGTGCGCTCCCGTTTCGCGCGAGCGGCGACCGTGGATGGTGGCGTTGCTGTTGTTTAAAGGCGCGCCGATGTCAGCTGCGCCACCGTGGAGGACACATCGGCCGTTGCCAGCACGGCGATAGCAGCGTGGGGGAACGGGGCTCGGCGATCCCTGCCCTGATATTCGCCTTCATGCACCTTGGCGCGGCGTTGTGGTTTGACTGTCAGAACCGGACCCGCCCCGGTCCTGCTCCTCTTGGCCGCAACAAGCGATATGAACTGTGCGGCACTGTTCGTTGCATCCTGGCACCAATGCATATTGTATCCGTTTCGAACGGAGACGGCCTTTAATCTGTCTACCTCACGGAGGTCCCAACACTGCTTGCCGAAAGTGGTATCAACCATCCATTGATGCGCGTGTGCACGCAACCGGATACGCCCAGACCAAGGATGCCGCAACCATGCCAATCCCCACTCTCGCCGAGGCCATCGCGCAGTACGGCCGCGGCGCCTATCTGCTCACCATCGCCAACGACGGTCCGCACACGAGCTTTGTGTCGGTCGATCTCAAGGGCAACGTCATTGCGTGCGCCATCGGCAAATCCGCCGCCCGAAACATTGCCAACGAGCCGAACGTGTCGCTGTTCTGGCCGCCCAGGGAGCCGGGCGGCCACGCTCTCATCGTCAATGGCACAGCCACCGGACGGCGCGAGCCGAGCGGCGTGACCTGGGCGGAGATCACGCTGACCAAGTCGGTCCTTCATCGCGCGGGACCGAAGCCTCCCGACAGCGACGGGCCGTGCCTGTCAGACTGCCGGCGCATCGCAAGGCCGGTATAACCATCCTCGCACCGCGGCGAGCGCCGGCGGGCCGTCACGAGACGCCCTCCTCGACATCGGTTTGCGGGATCCGGCGAGAAGCGCTCATCGATCTCGTCACTGAGCTTCCCACGCCTCGACCCAAATCGACTCCTCCCAGGACCCCAAGCCCTCGCGGTGCTCTTCGTCCATAAAGTCGAGCAATGTGCCTTCGTCTCGAATGACGCGGAACTTCCAGC